>CAZRJZ010000218.1:2672-3262 GCA_964600465.1 uncultured Rickettsiales bacterium | reverse complement strand
CTTCTCGTCAATCGGCTCATAGTTGCCATAGGTAAGCCACACCTGCGGGTCGCGGTATACCTCGGTGATGCGGCTCAGCGCATGGGGCGGCAAGGCGTCATCGCCATCGAGCAGGAAGATGACATCCTCCGGGGCGGCATCGAGCACCTGCACCGCCAGCCAGATGTTATAGGGGCACTTGCGGTTCACCGGGTTGCGCAAGTAGTGAAAGCCGTTCTCCTTGCAGAGGGCAAGCGTCTTTTCCGCATAGCCCTTCTCGGTGCTCGCATCATCAATCACGATGACGTTGCCCATGTTTTCCGCCCAGCCTTCCGTAACGGAGCGCAGGCAGCGCTCAATCCAGCGGCTGCAGTTGTAGCTCGGGATGATGACATGCACGCGCGGCAACGGGCGTGTATCAGAAGCCTCAGAAAGCGGCTCAGATACTTCTGTCTGAGCCGGCTGCTCTGCTTGCTCTGACTTTTCTGCTTCCTTCGGCATCAGCAGGTGATAATCCGTGGTGAACCAGGGGCGCTCTTCATAGCGGTCCTGCAACAGCTGCAACCCTTCGGGGTGGAGATAATTGATGAGCAGCACCGGCAGCGGCTGCA
>CAZRJZ010000218.1:0-2662 GCA_964600465.1 uncultured Rickettsiales bacterium | reverse complement strand
CCTGATGCTGGCGCTCATCCGGCTCGTCTATGCAGATCAGATGCACCGGATGCTGTGCGGCAAAGTCTTCTCCTGAAATTTCATTGGAAAGCAGAAACAGCGCTTCTAATTTTTCCCTGCGGATCTGCCCCTGCAGCTTTTTCATCTCTTGTTTTTTGTAGCAGTGCATCCAGCATTTGACACCTGCGCGGGCAAGCTCAAAGGCGAATTCAGGGGAACAGCCGATGCCGCAATAAGCGGCTTCCGGGCCAAAGACTGCGAGAAAATATTCTTTAAGATCGTTGGAGTTCATTGTTTTGGTTTATGTTGAAAATTATTGTTTGACTAAATTATTACACGCAGCGCACCAGCAATGCACATGATTGTTCAGCTCTGCAATGCGGAATTCCATCTGCCCCTTGCATTCCGGGGTGACGCACGGCATGGTGCCAAAACGCTGCCCGTGCTGCTTAAAATTGTCGTTCACCGCTTTGATTGCTTTCATCCCGAACGTAAACGCTTCCGCATATTCTTGCAAAATGGCTTCCTGCTCTTGTGCAGTAGGGAAATGCTGTTTTTCACACTGTATATTATTAACCTTAAAACATGGCAGATAAGACAGATAGGGCTTTTGGTCACGCGGATAAGTAATGCCTTTTCGGCACTCATGGTCTATGAGCCCCGTGAAGTGGATGCACTTGTTTGCGATTTGTTCTTTCACCGTCATCAAGCGTTATTTTTAGCCTTATACTCCGCATGACCTTCACGTCTTATCACTTCCCGTTTGATCCAGTTATAGCACCCAAGGAAGCCTTGCGAAAAAATAGTACGGCTGATGTTGCCTATGTACCTTTCCATCGCTTTTTCCATCGCCAAGTTTCTCTCCTTTATGGTGGGAAAGTTTGGCAAATGAGAAGATAGCTTCGCTTTCATATTTTTATGCTGGGCGACCTCTAACTTCTCCAATTCAATGATGCGCGCATTCGCAGCACGCAGCTTCTCTAATGCCTCGCTGAGCGGGCAATACGCTTCATCATCGAGGCGGTGCGTTTTCGTGAATTTGATTCCCTTCCTGGGGTCATACTTTTTCATAGCAGCTCATTTTTAATCTTGTCGAAAGAGAAAGAAAAATACAGCTTCACATATTCCTGCGCCATGGCGCGCATGGTGAGGCGCTTCGCCTGGTCGCTCAGCACATCCACCAGCTGATGCCAGTCGCGCGTGGTCGCTGCGCGGTAGCCGTATTCGGCTTTATTTTCATCGCGCATCTTACTCTCGTAAAAATGCAGGTTCTGCACAATCACGGGGATGCCCATCCAGGCAAACTCCAGCCAGCGGTCGTAGGTCTCGCTGCTCTCCTGAAAGAGCGTGCCGCTGCTCGGAATGAGCGCGAGGTCGGGCTGCAGCTCGCGCAGCATCCGGAAGCGCTCGGTGACGGGAATCACATGCTGGATCACCGGCAGCGGTGGGGCAGCCACCAGCTGCGGTTCCGGCTTCGCTTTCTCCTTTCCCTTCCCTTTCTTCTTGTCCTTCTCTTTCGTTTTCGCTGCTGTTTTTTTCTGCTTCACCACCGGCTCCGGCATCCGGAAGTCATCAATCAGATAGATATCCGAGCCGGTGAGCTTCTTGTGGAGGTATTCAATCACCGGGGCGGCCGACTCTGAACGCAGGGCATCGTATTCGCCCGCGATGGCGATGCGCACGCAGCCCTTCGGCTTCTCCACCATCTTCTGCAGCGCAAAATCGTTGGCCAGCGTGGGTGAAATCAGCAGGGGCATAATGACGATGTTGTGCGCGCCCAGCTCTTTTTGCAGGACTTCCGCCAGCACACTGTTTGCCACAAACACACGGTCAGCCGCTTTGATGTTTGCCTTGATGGCTTCGATGGTCTCCTGCTCCTTGCTGTAAAACGCACGCTGCGGGTGGTCGGCCGGCAGCTCCAGAAAGTTGTAATCTATGTGCAGGTAAATCTTCACCTGCGGCTTATAGTCACGGATGAGTTTAAACAACTCCGCCAGCGGGGTGGTGGTGAAGGGGAAAATGATTTTATCCGCCCAGAGAATCTGGTACCAGGTAATCTCTGTTTCGTTGAGCGGCTGATACTGCAGCGGGTCGAGCAGCTGGGTGACGAAGCAGGCGAAGTCGGGGTGCCTGTCCAGCTCGGCTGCCTGGAAGAGCATCTTCCAGAGGCCTGCGCGGTTGAGCTGGGGCGCCACATAAAGCAGGTGCTGCTTCCTGCGGGGCGGCAGCTTGCCCGGCTCAAAGCCGTTGAAGCGGGCGGGATTGGTAAGGTGTTGAAAGGTGGTGATCATTTTTTCTTGGGAATAACTTTCTTAGGATGTTTCAAAATACCGGAGGTCAACACGGATTGCATCTTTCCCGCGATTTTATTCTCCGACCAGTTCAGCGCATTGCCTTCTTCATAAATCTGCATCATGTGGTGCGCAAGCGCATTGATGATGGCCGGAGCGAACCGCTGCTGCAGGAATTTCTTAAAGAATTCACGGGTTTGCCCCTCGGAATAGCGCGAGGCAAACCCGCCTTCTCTGTGATCATGATAAACTTCAATGAATGTAGCACCATCAGATTTCAGCAGGTCCACCATTTCTATCTTAGAATTCTTGCGCACTACGCCAAACGCATTCTGGCATACGCTGCACAGGTCCTCTGCTACCCAATGGCA
>CAZRJZ010000217.1:0-3266 GCA_964600465.1 uncultured Rickettsiales bacterium | reverse complement strand
CGTCCAGGTGTAAAGACGCATCGCCGACGGCATTGCCCTCCTCTTCGGGCGCCATTGAAAGAATTTCAGATTTTGCGTTTTCTATATATTGCGCTAACCGGCCTATTTCTTTACGCAAAAAAGCATCGAGCGGAGATTCTGACATATGCAGAGTCGATACCATTTCCTCAAACATTGCGCCCACGTCCTCCAAGCTGAGCTGGCCTTTTTGCTCACGCATTTGAATAAGGCTTTTTAAGAGCGAGTTACCGATTTTAGCTTGCATGGTCATGGGATATGGCCTTTTTCAGGTAACGTTATTTTTCTAGAACGCGCCAATAACGCTGGTAAGTTTTGTCTTCAGCGTTTCCGCATTGAATGGTTTAACGATGTAATTACTGACGCCGGCCTGCTTTGCTACCATCACGTTCTCCGGTTTGCTTTCTGCTGTCACCATAATGAAAGGGATGTTTTTTAATTTCTCATCCGCTCTTACGAGTTTCAGCAGCTCCAAGCCCGTCATGGGCTGCATGTTCCAATCGGAGATCACCAAGGCGAATTGCTTGCTTTGGAGTTTTGAAAGTGCATCGGTGCCGTCGACGGCCTCATCGGTATTGTCGAACCCTAATTGTTTTAAAAGGTTTTTCACAATACGGCGCATGGTGCTGTAATCATCCACAATCAGGATGGGCATGTTTTTATCGACAGTCATAAGTGTTCTCGTATAATAGGGAAGATGGCGATATTTGAAGGTCAGAGCTTATTCTCCTGGTATACGCTATTAAATTTAACACTTGGTTAATGGAAAACGCATGCGCTGGCTGGATGTGTACGATATTGCGATAGGCCTGGAAGAAAAATACCCAAACCAGGACAATATTAACCTTCGTTTTACGGATTTGCGCTCATGGATCGTTGCCTTACCTGAGTTTTCTGATGATCCGAACGGTTGCAATGAAAAAATCCTGGAGGCGATTCAGCAGGCCTGGATAGAGGAGCGGGAGTAGCCTTGCAAATCATCACGCGCTCGGTGATTGAAACGGAATTGCTTGGCGCGCGCTTGGCGCAAGCGGCGGAGTTAGGTGATTGTTTCTGCCTAAACGGCGATTTGGGCGCAGGTAAAACGGCATTTGCGCGTGGGTTTGTGCAATCGCTTGCCGGGAAAGTGGATGTCATTAGCCCGACATTCAATTTGCTTCAGACCTACACGGGGCATTTGGGCAGCGGTGAATCTATTTCGTTGTGGCACTATGACCTGTACCGTGTTCAACATGCTCATGAGATGGATGAACTGGCGCTCGAAGAGGCCTTCCAAGGAGCTATTACGCTGATTGAATGGCCGGAAATTGCGCGCCGATATATTCCTGCGTCTTGTGTGGAGGTGAATTTTTCTGCTAATACGGCCTTGGAGAATGAGCGCGCTATCGTACTGAAGGTGCCGCCACATTGGCACACGAAGTTAAAAAACATTGGAATCTGAATAATGACACAGCACATGAATATAGTGACAGAAAATCAGCCGATAGATACCCGACATCAGGCATTAGAGTATTTTCTGATGCAGGCGGGGTGGGGAGAGGCGGAACTTGCGCCTTTGGCAGGCGATGCATCGTTTCGCCGTTACATACGTGTCTGCCAGTCAGGCAGAACGGCTATGGTCATGGATGCGCCGCCTGAGAAGGAAAACGTGCCTGGTTACGTTAACATTGCACAGTTTTTAGTAAACCAGGGATACAGCGCACCGCGTATTCTTGCGCAGGATAGTGAGCGTGGATTGCTTCTCCTGGAGGATTTGGGCGATGATCTCTTTACGCAGTTGCTGAGCAAAAACGTTGAGACCATTTCAGAAAACACCCTCTATACCGCCGCGATAGAGTTGCTTTCACAATGGCACAACAGCAAGGTATTTGTTAAAAAAACGAATGCCGTGGCGCTGCCTGATTACGGCAAAGCCATGTTGCTACAGGAAGTTGGCTTGCTGGCGGAGTGGTTTTTGCCGCTGGTGGTGGTAGAAAAACAAGTATCAATCTTACGGCTTGAATATCTTTCTCTATGGGAGCGGACGCTGCATCGGTTGCGGCCATTGGAGAACTGTTTTGTGCATCGGGATTTTCATGCCGGTAATCTGATATGGCTCCCTGGTCGCTCTGGCCATGCGCGTGTGGGGTTGCTTGATTTCCAGGATGCCGTATGGGGAGATCCGGCGTATGATTTGGTGTCATTGCTGGAGGATGCCCGAAGGGATGTTTCTTCTGCTCTGGCAGAAGAAATGCTTGAGCTTTATCTGGAAAGAATTGATTGCGATGCATCGCGTCTGCGCGATGCTTATGCAGTCCTCGGTGCACAGCGTAACAGCAAAATCATCGGTATTTTTACACGTCTTTGGAAGCGCGATAAAAAAGCGCATTATCTGCCTTTGTTGCCGCGTGTGTGGCGCTATCTTGAGCGGGATCTTACGCATCCGATATTGGCGGAAATAAGGGCATGGACGGATAAAAATATCCCTCCCCAATGGCGTGTAGAGCTGAAACCGCATGCCTAAATCCGCCATGATTTTTGCAGCAGGACTGGGATTGCGCATGCGTCCCTTAACCGATCGCACCCCTAAGCCGCTTATCCGCGTGGCGGGCAAGGCGCTTATAGATCACGGCCTTGATTTCTTGTGTGAAGGTGGAGTGGATCATGTGGTCATTAATGTAAGTTATTTGGCTGACTTAATGATTGCGCATTTGAAAGATAAGGATTTTCCTCATATCCAGCTTTCTCATGAAGAAACTCCCCTGGAGACGGGTGGCGGCATGGCGAAAGCCTTACCCTTGCTGGGAGGAGGGGCTTATTATGCGATGAACAGCGACGCGATAACGCTTCCTCATATTCAGCATCCGCTCCAAAAGCTCGATACGGCATGGGATGACGATGCAATGGACGCATTGCTGTTGCTGCAGCCGCGTGAAAAAGCCGTAGGCTATCATGGAGCGGGGGATTTCTTCTGTGATGAGAATGGCTATTTAACACGTAAAGGGGAGGCAGCGTCTGCGCCTTACGTATTCACGGGCGTTCAGAAAATCCATCCGCGCTTATTTGCGAACAGCCCCGACGGCGCTTACTCGCTAAACCTGCTCTACAATCAGAACTTAAGCCGCATACGCGCCGTTATTCACGATGGCGCGTGGCTGCACGTCGGCGACGCGGAAGGGCTGGCGCTGGCTGAGAAGATGCTTGAGCTTTAGGAACTAGAAGCGGAATTTTGCGCCAATTTCCACGTTATGGGAATTATAATCTTTTAG
>CAZRJZ010000216.1:0-3289 GCA_964600465.1 uncultured Rickettsiales bacterium | reverse complement strand
TAGCCGCGATATCGCCCACCTATTTTTTGGAATTTTACCGGTCCATTTCCTTCGGTCATTATCCGTTCATGAGTCTGACGTTGTTTAACGGCACCGTGCTGGTGAGCAGCAGAAGCAATGCTGATAACAATCTGGCGATTGTGAGCCAATATGCGCATGATCCGAATAATCGCGCCTTGCCGGACGTTGGCGTGGCTAAGGTTTATGATCGGGACACCATGAAGATTATTGCCTTCAAATCCCTCCAGAATCTTAATGTCAATGTGAGCGTGGTGCTGGATGAAGAAGATCTGCTCGCCGATTGGCGGCAGATGCGCGCTAAAGACATCGGGTTTTTGGTTTTGTTCATGGTGTTTGCCTCCGTGCTCTCTTTTTTCTCCTACGCGATGACGCGTCATATCATGCGTGCGGAAGAGTCGGAAAACGCGGCGATTCTTGCCAGTCAGGCAAAATCGGAATTCCTGGCCAATATGAGCCATGAATTACGCACACCCCTTAACGCCATTATCGGGTTTTCGGAGATGATCAATTCTGGGTATTTTGGTCCGCTAACGCCCAAGCAGCGCGAGCGTATCAACGATATTAATTTATGCGGGACGCATCTTCTGCAGCTTATCAATGATATTTTGGAGTTCTCCAAGGGCGATGCCGGAAAGCTAGAACTGGCAGAAGAAAAAGTGGATGTGGCAGAGATTGTTCATGAGTGCACGCGCATTATGAACGGAAAAATCAAAGGCAAGCAGATTGCCCTGATCACTGACATTATGCCCGGTGTCGCGCCTATTTGGGCGGATAAACGCAAAATTCGTCAGGTGGTGTTAAATTTGCTTACCAACTCCGTCAAGTTCACGCCGGAGCGCGGCACAATCCGCATTGTGGCGTGCCTCGATCAGCATAATGCCATGCAGTTGATTGTATCGGATACAGGCATTGGCATTGCGGAAGAAGATATCGTAAAAGCGCTCTCGGTGTTTGGTCAGGTGCACCGCTCAAAAAGCCATGAGGGAACCGGTCTTGGTTTGCCGCTTTGTAAAATGTATACGGAACTCCACGGCGGCAAGCTGACCCTCACCAGTAAAGTAGGAGAAGGCACCACGGTGCGCATCAGCCTGCCGCATCAGCGCACGCTTCCGGGTAAGTGAGGCCTACTTGAACACCACGGTTTTAATGCCGTTGAGCAATACGCGGTGTTCAATATGGTAACGCAACGCGCGTGCCAGCACCTGACATTCAATATCGCAGCCGATGGCAGCTAAATCCTCAACGCATTGTGTATGATCCACCCGTGCTACTTCCTGCTCGATGATGGGGCCTTCGTCGAGTGCATCGGTTACGTAATGCGCGGTAGCGCCAATGAGCTTGACGCCGCGCTGGTACGCTTGCGCATAGGGCTTCGCACCTTTAAAGCTGGGTAAGAAAGAATGATGGATGTTGATAGCGCGCCCACTTAAGCGCTCGCATAGCGCCGAGGAGAGAATCTGCATGTACCGCGCCAGCACCACCACATCCACCGCATGTTCATCAATAAGCGTCAGCAGTTGCGCTTCTTGCGACGCCTTATTGGTTGGTGATACCGGCAAGTAATGGAACGGAATGCCATGCCATTCCACCACTTTTTTAAAATCCATATGGTTGGAAACCACTACCGGAATTGCAATGGCTAATTGCCCGGTTGCGTGGCGGTAGAGCAAATCGTTTAAGCAATGCCCATGCTGCGAAACCATGATGAGCACGCGTGGCCTGGCGGATTTCCGGCGCAGCTGCCAGTCCATGGAAAACGGGGTGGCAACTATGTCTTGAAATTGTTGCTTCAAAAGCGCTTCCGTGGGAGTGTTGCCGCCGCTTGAAAACTGCATGCGCAGGAAAAAATGGCTGGTGGAAGCATCGCCAAACTGAGCGGATTCGATGATAAACCCGTCATGCTGAGCAATGAATCCTGCTACTGCGGCCACAATACCGTGGGCATCCTTGCAGGAGAGGGTGAGAATATAATCAGTCATGTGCATCCTTATCGCTGGAATCCCTCGTGCCTTCCAGGAAAAGAGGATGAGGAATCCGCTCTACATAGCGAAGGAATCGGGGATTCTGTCAAGCGCACAATGCTAAAATGCACGGCGCTTTAATATTGATTAAAAATTAATATTATGTATACTCATGAATAACTTAATTAAAAAGGAACGGTATGAGCAATAGTGAAAAAGAGCGGATGCGCCGTGCGCTATTGGAGTTTAGATCTGAAAAACCCGCGTCATTTCCTCCTAATACGCCGCTGGAATTGCTCTCGAGAGTTATGTCGGACACGCTTCGGAGGGAGTTTCCTGACCGCAAGCCAGGGCAGGGTATTAGCGCGAGTCCTATGCCGCCGCCCCTTCCTCGTGAGCCTGATACTACTAGAAGAGAGGCTAGAAAACCGGCGCTTCCGTCGCTTCCGGGCGCTCAAGTAATTCCTGAAACTTCTTACCCTTTAGCCTCCCCCGAGCCACTCCATTCGGGGAGCGAACCTGCGCCGCTGCCACCCATAGCGCCGGTTCCCATGTTGGTTGATGAGTTGCCGTCATGCGTGCCGTCTGCACTGCCTTTGCCACCGGTGCTAGGTAAAGTCTTACCTGTTCCCCAGGCGCCAGGTAAGACGCCTCCACGTTAGGTCTTTATGGCATTCCTAAACAGTGTTGTCCACCGCGCTGCCCGGACGCTGGCGCAGGCCGGGGTGGATACGCCGGATCTGGACGCGCGCGTATTAATGCAGCATGTGCTTGGTTGCACGCGTGAAGAAATGCTGCACCGCAATAATTTTCTGCTCCCGGCTGAGCAGGAGCAGATGTTTGCGGCGCTCATTGCGCGCCGTGCCACACGTGAACCGCTCACGCATATTTTAGGAAAGCGCGAATTTTACGGGCGGGATTTTCACGTCAGCTCCCATGTGCTCGATCCACGAGCCGATAGTGAAACGCTGATTGACGCAGTGCTGGAGATCAACAATCATCAGGCTCCAAAAATTTTAGATCTTGGCACCGGTTCTGGTTGCCTGCTTCTGACTTTGCTTGCAGAGCTTCCCGGCGCCACGGGTTTTGGCGTGGATATCAGCGCTGAGGCGCTTGGCATTGCAAGTGCCAATGCACAAGCGCTTGGATTGATGCGCCGTGCTGCTTTTATGCGTGGATCCTGGGCCGAAGCGCTGGAAGGAAAATTCGATATTATTGTCTCTAATCCGCCGTATATCCCCACGGGTGATATTGCTACGTTGATGCCGGAAGTGAGAAATTTTGAACCAACTGCTGCTTTGGATGGT
>CAZRJZ010000215.1:0-3292 GCA_964600465.1 uncultured Rickettsiales bacterium | reverse complement strand
GGACTTACGCGTTGCCTCGACAGGACATTGCTCGGCCAGTTTACGCTTATAGGAGTCCACCTCCTGCGCCCAGGAGTCCGGCAATTCACGGCTTAAAAATTGCGCATATTGCGACTGCACGCCGCACGCCAGCCCTTCTAATTCCTGGCTCCATTGACGATACTCCTGCTCTCCTTTGGAGCCGATACTGCGCCAACCGGAGAGCACCGCTTCAGGAATTTCAAACGGCGCATAGGGCCAGCCGAGTTTTTCCCTTGCGCCGGCAATCTCTGCTTTACCGAGCGGCGCGCCATGGGTCGCGCTCGTTCCGGCCTTGCTGGGCGCGCCATAGCCAATCTGAGTCCGGCAGGCAATCAGCGTAGGTCGATCAGACTGCCTGGCCTGCGCAATCGCCGCATACACCGCTTGCGAATCATGTCCATCGACCGGCGACGTATTCCAGCCGTACGCCTCAAAACGCTTTAAAGTATCTTCAGAGGTGGAAAGACTCGTAGGCCCGTCAATCGATATGCCGTTATCGTCGAATAGCACAATCAATTTGCGGAGATTCCAGTGCCCCGCCATAGACGCGGCTTCGTGGCTGATCCCCTCCATCAAACAACCATCACCCGCAATCACGTAAGTGTAATGCCCACATAGCTGCTCGCCAAAACGCGCAGCAAGCATGCGCTCCGCCAAGGCCATGCCTACCGCATTGGCCAACCCCTGGCCTAACGGACCGGTGGTGGTTTCAATGCCGCCGGCATGACCGAATTCGGGATGTCCAGCGCTGCGCGCGCCCATCTGACGGAAATGCTTTACCTCCTCCAACGGCATATCTTCGTAGCCGGTAAGGTAAAGAAGCGCATAAAGCAGCATCGAACCATGGCCTGCCGAAAGCACGAATCTGTCTCTAGCCGGCCAATGCGGCTGCATTGGGCTAAACTTTAAAAAATCGCGGAACAAAACCGTGGCCACGTCAGCCATTCCCATCGGCATTCCCGGATGACCGGACTTGGCCAGCTCAACTGCGTCCATTGCCAGGACGCGAATGGCGTTTGCAAGCTCACTATGCGAAACACCTACAGAGGGCTGTTTTGATAATGCGGAAGAACAAGGTTGCGACAACGACATAGTAAAAATTGTTTCCAATGATAGAATATAATGATAACGTTTCCTTAGGCAACGATATGCTTTCAAGATAATCGCAACCCTTCACGCCTACTTACCAAAAACCAGAGAAGAGTCACGCATTATGTTACAATCCGCCACACGCACTTCCATCAACGACCTGCTTGGAGACTCTGCCGTCCCTGCCGGTACGCAATCGGAGCTGGAAGATGATTTCGCCTCACAGGCCGTCGAGCGCGTATTTTCCGCTCTTAGTAAAATGGAGTCCATGGTTGATGCGTACGAGCCGGCACAGCGCGAGCGTGAATCTCGTTTACAGGCGGAGCTCTCTCAACTTCAACAGGAAAATGCGAGTCTGAAAGCCGGCCGGCAGGAGCTGGTGCAGGCCGTACGTGCGCTTAAAAGCCACAATGATACGCTGGCGCTGCAAATCGACGAAATATCCAACCGTCTAGAAACGGCGCTTGGCAAGGTAACCAGCCTCCTGCAAGCGGAGTCGGCTTAAACCGCCACCCACACGCGGTAAAGAAAAGATCAAGCAGCTTCTCTTGCCGTGAGTCCACCTTCTTTCTTCATCCGCTCCAGCCGCAGAGATTCCTTGTACCACTGCGCAACTAGAATAACCACCGCAAGCGTGTAGGCAGCAAATCCTACGGATTTATTCCAAAATCCGCTTAAATATTCCAGGGGCTCATACCCAACCATGCCGATCTGCAGCAACAGCGCCACCGGCCACATGCGCGGCCTGCAGAACACGAGCACCATGGCGAACACACCGGCGGCCATAAAATAACGCTCGTGCATTTTAGGCGCAAAATAAGGGATCAACATGGCCAAAAATGTCGCCAGGAACAGCAGATCAGCCCCATCGAAACGCCACGGGAGTTTTGCATTCTTCCCTATCCAGAATGTCAGCCAAAGCACGGTAAACAAGCCCCCAAGAACAACAAATTCAAAATAGTAGAACCGCGTAATATCAGGTAAAAAAACGTAAGCGTTCGTGGAGGCGGTTAGCCAGTCGTAAGTATTAAACTGCTGAGAATAGATTTTCAGCATATCCCAAAGGGGTCTTCCCTGCAGCAACGAAGGCAGCAATGTCCAAATATAGGTAAGGGGGACGATAGGAAGATACGCTACATACCGCCCAGGTTGACGCACACATAGCAGAGCCAGAAGCGGCCAGATCATCATTCCCTGCCATTTAAAGGAGAATGCCAATCCCGCCGCCAGCATTGCGGCGAAGGAGCGTTTAGCCGCCAGGTAATAGAGGCACGCCAACAGAGAGGCTGTGTGCAAAATATCGCATTGCACCCAGATCATGGTGTTATTAATGACCGTGGGCGTAAACAGCAGCGCCCATGCGGCCAACCATGGATAAACCGTCTTCGGCCTAACCAGGTCCACAATACGCCAAGCATACCATGCCGCCACAAGCTCCCCGGCAAAACTGATAAGTTTTATATTGGTAAGCGGCTTAAAGAAAGTAAAACCATGCGCCATTATACCAAGCAAATAAGTATACAACGGCGGGTAATTGGTGAATCCTTCGCCAAACGCGCTGCTCAACGGAGTGGTTTGCAAATGCGCGTACCAGGGCTTCAGAAAAGCATGGAAATCGGAGGATCGGTGACCAAGGTAGTGCGCATAAATGATCACTAAAATAGGCGTAAACACCAACGCCATCGCTAAAGGGATAGGCTTGCTGCTTATCAATTGCCGGATAGATACAGCCCTACTCCACGGCCTTTCTTCTTCCCTTCCAAGGCAAAAAACCGCACAGATAATTTGCAACACCCCCGCGGCAATAGCCGCATAAATAGCGTACATTATCTCCACCGGGTAAGGAAAAACCCGAAACAACGGCTTCCTGTTGCCTTTTTTAAGCCTTAGAAAAACTTTCAAGGTGGGAAAATAAGCATCATACCCGGCCTTATGATCCCTCAAGTCAAACAAATGACGATTGACACATTTTTTCTTTGCTTTTTTATCCTTGCCATGCCCCCCCCTAGAATCGGAACGATTATAAAAAACACCCTGATCGTTAAACTGAATTTCTTCAATACAGGCCGTTGTGCGCACAATAAAGACAGGAGGCAGCCAATGAGGAAGCAGCATTTTCATTTCAAAAGCAGCTTCTTCGAGCTGAAACGCATCGAGATCGGCATCAATATGCCGATCATAC
>CAZRJZ010000214.1:0-3294 GCA_964600465.1 uncultured Rickettsiales bacterium | reverse complement strand
TCTCCTCCACGTTTGAAGGATCGTCACCCGTTCCATGCGCACAGTTGAGCGAAGAAAAAGGGGCCTGGCTGACGCCGCCTTTACGCGTGAAAAACCCATGCGCCACGCCCGGCAAATCTGCCAAATTCTGGCTCTGCAGCCTCTCCATAAATCACCTTGCAGAAGGGTTGGATGTAACAAAAGAGTGATACGGAAGATGCAACAGGTAACGCACCGTAAAGACCGCCGCGATAAGAAACGTGATAAACGCGCTCAGAAAGTAACCGTAACCATAATAGGCAAAACCCAGCTTGATGCTAAGCATCGTAAGCCCTACATTGGTGATCAGAAACACGCCCTGGATAAACAAACTCAAAGTCCGGCTGTCGAAATAAGAGAGCAGCACCAGCAAAAACAGCGTAAAAACATGGAAAAGCGCTCCCATAATCCCATAACGCAACATCCCCACTTGCAAATAATCTCCGTGCAAGCGCGCGATAATTTCAGCCGCCATCAACACGCAAATCAGCACCACACCGCCTTGCAGCAACAGCAGATACCGCATGCTGCTAAATACGCCGGAGAGCAGCGCCCGATGCGCGGCGGCGATTTTAGCAAAACTCGCTTTTTCCCGGATATCCCGGAAAAGCTGGGCGTACTTCTCAAAAAACTGCGTCTCGGCGCTGAATAAAAACAGCGCCATGGCGGGAACCGTGGTGAGATACGCCAGGAACATGGCGCTATCGTAATTAGGGTATACGCGTAAGCCCTGCGGCAGGCGCAGCGCCTCCGGCGCCAGCCACATGATCCATTTATCCGCCCATATCGCCAAGTTATACACCAGGCCGCTCAAAGCAATTTCGCGGTAGCGGCGGAAATAGCTGAGGAAAGCGAAAGGACGCGCAAACGGCGCGGCATATTCCGCAAGAGTAGCCGTTAGCAAAAGCGCCAGTGTGGCCGCCAGGCCGGCGCTGAACCCCCCCAGCATTCCCTCGACACCGTAGGTTCTGGCCAGGCCACAGGCAGCGAGCGCGGAAACCGCCATGCCCAGCATAAATGCGCGCGTAATTATCCCGTAACGCCTAAGGGCCGAGATGAATATTCCCACCAGCCACACGCCGCTTAGCAGCACGAAGTTGATGATAGCCATCACCGCCATCAAGCCCGGCAAATCTACCAGAAAGAAATACAGCAAACACGCAAACGCGACGCTAATCGAGAGTAGCAGGCTGAGTGACCCCACCAGCAACCCCGGCACGCCGGAGAGATCCTCCGCATGCAGGCAATCGGCCAGATAACGCGTGGCGATCATGAATACAGGGCCCGAAATCACCAGGGAAAAGGAAAAATTATAGATCAAAACCGTTCGGAAAAGCAGTAATGTGTCTGCATCCGTTACGGAAGCGCCGTAAAATGAAATCAGCGCGAGCGATAGCACGGTAAACAGCCACGGACCGCTGGACGCAAACATCGAATGGGCGCAGGCACGGAACAGGCTTGTTAGATTATCCTGCTGATAAAGCTTACGAAGTACAAAACCAATCCCGGCCATGCCTTGTCATTTATTTCTGTTAATAATGTATTTCTGTTAATAATGCCACATGCTACAATGAGCGAGGCGCGCAGTATAGCGACAAGAGCGGAGGAATCTAAAGCAAATAATGCCATTTTTCTGCCGCCACAACAATTTTTCTAAGGAAGGTGCATATCCCCCGGAAGGGCTTCGCTTCAGAAGAATAAAATCACGCGACAAATTGCAATTGCGCGGCGCAGCCAGCGTAACGCAATCAATATATTGATTGCGAATTAGTATTATATGCCTATCGCACATCAAGAGTTGGATTTATTCCAAGGATTTTCGTTCAATGATAGAAGGAAAAATCAACGGAATACTTATTGATATTTCGAGATCTTTCTCTGTATTAGTGGGCAATGAATCCCTGTGAAGAAAAGCAACTCTTGACGTGCGGTGGGGATAATGCGAGCATTGCCTTTTGTTTTCAAAAAGAGATGCGCATGCAAAATGCTTCCTTCGCCGCAACGTATCGTTCGCTTTCGGGACAAAAACTCATTGACGTGTTGCGTCTTATCCGCACGTTAAACGTTGGGCCCATCACGTTTTTTCAGCTTATCCAACGCTTCGGCACCGCAGCCAAAGCGCTCGAAGCCTTGCCTGAACTTTCTTTACGCGGAGGCCGCACCAAAGCCCTGGAAGCTTGCCGCAGGGAAGAAGCGCAGGCTGAGATCGAACGCGCGGAAAAATTCGGTGCGCGCCTGGTGCTTTATGGCGAACCGGAATATCCTAAACTGCTGCAAACCATTGCCGATCCGCCGCCGCTGATCACCATCGTCGGGCATCCGCATTTATGGCAAAGCAAGCAGTCTTTAGCAATTGTGGGATCGCGCAATGCTTCTGCCAATGGCTGCGCATTTGCGCAAAAACTGGCTAAAGAACTGAGCGAAGACGGACTGCTTATTGTGTCAGGCCTGGCGCGCGGGATTGATAGTTTTGCGCATCGTGGAGCGCTTGCTTGCGGAACGGTCGGCATTATCGCCGGAGGAATCGATAATGTCTATCCACCGGAAAATGAGATTCTGTTCCAGCAGTTGCGCGAATCCGGTGCCATTATCTCCGAGCAACCCTTCGGCGCTTCTCCTTACAGCGGCGCATTTCCTGGCCGTAACCGCCTGATTGCGGGCATGAGCGTGGGCACGCTCATTGTTGAGGCTTCGCCTAAATCCGGCTCGCTCATTACCGCTAAATTCGCGCTGGAACAGGGCCGTGAAGTATTCGCCGTACCCGGATCACCGCTTGACCCCCGCGCGCGCGGCTGCAACGGCCTTATTAAAGACGGAGCCACCATGGTGGAATCGGCGCATGATGTTTTAACCGCACTGGCGCACCTGCGCAATCGCAGCTTGCAGGAAGCCGGAATTACGCCTATTGAAGCCGCGCTGCAAGATTCATCCGACGCAGGCTTTTCGCCGCAAGACGCGCAAACATTGCTTGAGAAGCTGAGCTACGCGGCCGTGAATGTGGATGAGGTCATTGCGCAAACCGGTCTGCCGCCTGCTACGGCGCTTAATATATTGCTGGAGCTGGAACTGGCGGGCAGAGCGCAGCGGCTGCCGGGAAATCGGGTAACGCTGCTTGCAGAGGATGATGGAGCAGCCAAGAGAGCTTAGATTCTTTGAACGCCTGCCAGTAGCGAGGAACCTGGCGATAAAAAGTTTGTTCGTTATAAAAAACCCGCCATTGTATTCCCCCGGCTTTTATATTACACAGTTCCCCTTTAGTTATTCATCATCAGCCAT
>CAZRJZ010000213.1:428-3296 GCA_964600465.1 uncultured Rickettsiales bacterium | reverse complement strand
TCTTCCACCCCGGCTCAGGATTCGATGTAAATAACACCGCCAAAGGCGATATCTCCAAATACGTCGCCGCAGGAGAAAAAAGTCACTCTACGGTCGATTTTATCCTTGGCATTATCCCTGACAATGTCGTGTCAGCGTTTGTAAGCGGCGACTTATTGCAGATTCTCTTTGTCTCCATCCTTTTTGGGGCGTCGCTCAGCGGTATGGGAGAGCGTGGAAAACCGATCGAGCTTGCACTGGAGCGCCTCACCCATGTGGTGTTCGGCATTATCGGCATGATCATGAAGCTCGCGCCTTTGGGTGCCTTCGGCGCCATGGCTTTTACCATCGGAAAGTATGGTGCGGAATCGGTTATTCCTCTGGCTAAATTAATGCTGGTAGCCATCGCCACCATGATTTTCTTTATCACGGTTATTCTTGGATCTATCACCCGGTATTACGGATTCAGCACCTGGCGGTTTATCCGTTACATTAAGGACGAACTCATGATTGTGCTGGGCACCGGTTCTTCGGAAACCGTATTGCCGCGCATGCTGGAAAAATTGCAACGCCTTGGTTGCCCAAAACCTATTGTGGGGTTAGTGCTGCCAACCGGGTACTCCTTCAACCTGGACGGCACTTCCATTTACCTCTCCATGTGCGTGCTTTTTGTGGCGCAGGCGTATGGCATAAACTTAGATATTTGGCAGCAGCTCTCCATCCTTGGCATTCTCCTGCTTACTTCTAAAGGAGCGGCCGGCGTGGTTGGAAGCGCCTTTATTGTGCTTGCCGCCACGGTAAGCGCCACCGGTATTTTACCGCTGGAAGGAATCGCGCTACTGCTTGGCATCGACCGCTTTATGTCCTCGGTACGCGCCATGACCAACCTGATCGGCAACGGCATTGCCACGATCGTCGTCACCATTACCGAAGGAGAATTTGATAACCACAAAGCGTTGCACGAATATCGCCGGCATTTCGAAGACGATAGCATCTCCCGCGTGTAACGCTCATCGCTGGGCCGGGTCATGAGAAAGTTTCTAACCATCGGTATTATTGGCATTCTGGCCGTCATTGGCGGATTTTTTTACGAGTCACTCCCGCAAGTGGAAGTAACGCAAGTAAAGCGCGGCTCCGCGGTTCAGGCCGTCTATGCCACCGGCACGGTAGAGCCGACGGTAATGCTCCCGGTAGCCGCACGCGTCTCCGCCCGCCTGATGGAACTCAATGCCGACGAAGGGCAACACGTCACCGAAGGCCAGATCATGGCTCGATTGGAAAACACGGACCTCACCCACGCCTTGCAAGAGCTTCATGCCAAGGCAAAACTGGCGGAAAGCGAATATAACCGCCGAATCAAATTAGGAATCGGCGGATTTGCCGCCAAAGAAACAGTCGAGCAAGCCAAAACCGCCTGGCAGGCAGCCAGAGCGGCCGAAGAACGGGCAAAAGCTGAGGCAGGATACCTACAACTCACCGCTCCGGCGGAAGGCATTATCATTAAACGCGATGGCGAAATCGGCCAGCTGATTGCTGTAAATCAGCCGGTATTCTGGCTTTCCACCGGCGCCTCGCTACGCATCACAACTGAAGTGGACGAAGAAGACATTGCCCTGGTGCAGCCGGGACAAGCGGTACTAATTCGCGCCGATGCTTTTCCAAACCAGATATTCCACGGTAAAGTGCAAGCCATAACCCCTAAGGGAGATCCGGTAGCGCGCAGTTACCGTGTACGCATAGAGCTTCTGGAAGAAACCCCGCTCATGACCGGCATGACAGCGGAAACCAATATCATCATCCGCGAAACACCGGATGCTCTGCTAATCCCCGCATCGGCAGTGGAACAAGATCATGCGTGGGTAGTAATCGGTGGAAAAGCGCAGGAACGAAGCGTAACCACCGGCGCAAAAGGCACAAATGACATAGAAATCTTAAACGGCCTCCAAGAGTCAGATACCGTGATTGTCCGGCATGAGGCTCCTCTTAAAGAAGGCGCCTCCGTACGCACTCGACAATGCTCTAACGAAAATCTTTGCGCCCGGTAACCAGGATTCTATCCCGGTTGATATGGGCGTTTAGCAGCAACCCCATTCCCAGCATAACCGAAAACATGATACTGCCGCCATACGATAAAAACGGCAATGGCAGCCCCACCACCGGCACCATCCCCATTACCATCGCCATATTAATAAACAGATGGATAAAAATGAGAGAGGACGTCCCAACCGCCACCAACCCGGCAAAACCGCTCCGGCAATTCATAGCCGTAAACAACCCAAACGCCAATAAAAGGGCATATAAAGCCAGCAATACTATGCTCCCGGCGAATCCCCATTCTTCGGCAAACATGGTAAAAATAAAATCCGTGTGCTTTTCGGGAAGAAAGTTGAGCTGACCCTGGGAGCCGTTCATAAACCCTTTTCCACCCATGCCACCGGAGCCGATGGCGATCATGGATTGTAAAATATTATATCCCGCGCCAAGGGGATCTTCGGAGGGATTTAAGAAAGTAAGCACACGCTTTTTCTGGTAATCATGCATAAATTCCCAGGCGATCGGCGCGGCAATGGCCACCCCGGCAAGCGCGCCCAAAAAATAACGCCAACGCACACCCGCCATTAAACAGATAATGCCGCCAACACCCAGAGTAACTACCGTGGTTCCCAAATTAGGCTGCCGTAAAATAAATACAGCCGGCGCCGCAAGCATAACCAATGCCGGCAAAAGAAACGCAAATTTGCGGATATCTTCGATATATCGATTATGAAAATACCGCGCCAGCGCCAGTATGACCGCAAGTTTCATAAATTCTGAAGGCTGCAGATTCATGCCCCCCAATGAAATCCAGCGCTTCGCTCCCATGCCCGTATGGCCGATAATATCCACTCC
>CAZRJZ010000213.1:0-418 GCA_964600465.1 uncultured Rickettsiales bacterium | reverse complement strand
AGAGATGATAGGCGTAACGATAAAAAAATTCCTGCGGCATCAAGGCCACAAAGAACATCAGGAAAATGGCGATGAGCAACCGGACGCTTTGCGGCAAGGCAAGTTCCCGCCACTCTCCGCCGCCGGCAGATAGCATCATCACAATCCCAATGCCGCATAGCAGCAGCACCAACGCCACAAAAAACCAGTTTATTTGCTGGAAACGTTTGGCCAGCGGAAAAGCTTCGGACAATTATTCCTCCCAAACCGCGTAGATGCTGAAAAATCCCGAAAGAATCGCGGCAATCCTATGCTCGCTTATCACCGTGTCAAGAAAAACCCCGCTGGACGAAACTTTTCTGCTTCGGTATAGTTTCGTGGTTTTGGGAGATCATTCATGCCTGTATCATCGGCAGATATGCCTGACGCATTGCAAAAA
>CAZRJZ010000212.1:1670-3330 GCA_964600465.1 uncultured Rickettsiales bacterium | reverse complement strand
TGATCATGTTCTTCACATAGTCGGCGTGGCCGGGGCAGTCTACGTGAGCGTAGTGGCGCTTTTCAGTTTCGTATTCCACGTGCGCGGTGTTGATGGTGATACCACGTGCTTTTTCCTCCGGAGCCGCATCGATCTTATCGTAAGCGGTGTATTGCGCCTTACCCAGTTCTGCGAGCACTTTGGTGATTGCTGCCGTCAGCGATGTTTTGCCATGGTCGACGTGACCGATGGTGCCGATGTTGCAGTGGGGTTTCGAGCGATTAAACTTCTCTTTGGTCATATCGGTTCTCCGAAGATATGGTTTCGATAAAAAAATGAGGTTAGGGTTTATATCTGAATTTGCGGCTTATGCAACATTTTTCTTTGCGTTAGGTGATTTTAAATCCCATCGCCACTCCGCAAGCAAAATTAGGGCTATTAGGATTCACGATGAGTTTCCGTTCCAGCGGGGAAATCAGCACGTCCATGTCTTCCATGGGAATGGCGCCGAGCAAGACTTCGTTACCGAAGACCATTGCACCCGTATAGGTTTTGCGGTTTTCGAAATCGATCCGCACCGGCCCCACATAAGGGGCCATGATTTTTTTTCCATCCGCCAGCGTTACTTCGCGGTCTTCCAGTTTTTCAAGCTGCAACTGGTTCGCCACATGTTGCGGGATACACAGCCAATGCGCACCCGAATCCACCATGGCGTTGACCACCATGGGCTTTAGCGCATCATTGCGTGTATTGTGCAGCGCAAGCTGTGCGTATACAATGCCCATGCTTACGCCACTTTCTTCTTAATTTCTTCCGCCACGTTAGCAGGAACAGGCTCATAATGGTCGAATTGCATGGAATATTGCGCGCGGCCTTGCGACATCGAACGCAGCGTGTTGACATAGCCGAACATGGAAGATAGGGGCACCATGGCGTCCACCACACGGGCATTACCACGCGAATCCATACCGGTCACTTGGCCACGGCGGGAAGAAAGATCCCCGATCACGTCACCCATGTAATCTTCCGGCGTGACCACTTCCACTTTCATAATGGGCTCCAGCAACACCGGAGCCGCTTTAGGCAGACCTTCGCGGAAAGCTGCACGCGCGGCAATTTCAAACGCCAGCACGGAGGAGTCCACATCATGGTAAGCGCCGTCTTTCAAGGTGGCTTTAAAATCAATGGTGGGATAGCCGGCAACCACGCCATTTCCGAGCGAGGCCTCCAACCCTTTGCTCACACCGGGGATATACTCCTTGGGAATATTACCGCCAACCACTTTGTTTTCAAACTGAAAGCCGGAGCCGGGAGGCAACGGCTCAAAGTCAATGATCACGCGCGCGAACTGGCCCGAACCACCGGTTTGTTTTTTATGCGTGTAATCAATACTGTAAGGCTTGGTGATTGTTTCACGGTAAGCCACCTGAGGCGCTCCCACATTGGCCTCAACCTTAAACTCACGCTTCATGCGATCGATGATGATCTCCAGGTGCAACTCGCCCATGCCTTTTAAAATGGTTTGACCGGTTTCCTCATTGGTAGACAACCGCAAAGAAGGATCTTCCGATGCAAGACGGGAAAGGGCAATACCCATTTTCTCCTGGTCGGCCTGTGTTTTCGGCTCAACCGCCAGCTCAATCACCGGCTCAGGAAATTCCATGCGCTCCAGGATAACCTG
>CAZRJZ010000212.1:0-1660 GCA_964600465.1 uncultured Rickettsiales bacterium | reverse complement strand
GGTAGTAGTATTTTTTAGTCCCGCCAGCGCTACGATATCACCTGCAAACGCCTCTTTCACGTCTTCGCGATTATTGGCATGCATCAGCAACATGCGGCCAATCCGCTCGCGATTATCTTTAACGGTATTTTGCACATATGAACCGGATTCCAGTTTGCCGGAATAAATGCGCATAAAGGTAAGGGACCCCACAAACGGATCGGACATGATCTTAAACGCCAGTCCAGAGAACTTCTCGCCATCTTCTGCCCTACGGACGATCTCTTCCTCGGTGCCCGCTTTAATGCCTTTTACCGCAGGGATATCAAGAGGGCTTGGCAGATAATCAACTACTGCATCAAGAAGCGGCTGCACCCCTTTGTTTTTAAAAGCGGATCCACATGTCACCGGCACGAATTTAAAAATAACGGTTCCTGCCCTAATGCAACGCTTTAAATCTTCCACGGAAGGCTCTTCACCATCAAGATATTTTGCCATTAAGGCATCGTCCATTTCTACGGCAGTTTCCACCAGCTTCTCGCGGTATTCTTTTGCCTGAGCCTGCATGTCTTCAGGGATGTCGGCTTCATAGAACTCCGCGCCAAGGGATTCGTCTTTCCAGAGAACCGCTTTCATCTTCACGAGATCCACGATTCCGGCGAATTTCTCTTCCGTGCCGATGGGTAATTGCAACACCAGCGGACGGGTGCCCAAGCGGTCGATCATCATCTCCACGGTGCGGAAGAAATTAGCGCCGATGCGATCCATTTTATTGACAAAGCACATACGCGGCACACGGTATTTGTCGGCCTGACGCCATACGGTCTCAGACTGCGGCTCTACGCCCGCCACCGAGTCGAACACCGCCACCGCGCCATCAAGCACGCGCATGGAGCGCTCTACCTCAATGGTAAAATCCACGTGCCCGGGCGTATCGATAATGTTAATGCGATGATCATTCCAATAACAGGTCGTTGCCGCCGAAGTGATGGTGATGCCGCGCTCCTGCTCCTGCTCCATCCAGTCCATGGTGGCGGCACCTTCGTGCACTTCACCGATTTTATGGGATTTTCCGGTGTAATAGAGGATGCGCTCGGTTGTCGTTGTTTTCCCTGCGTCGATATGCGCGCAGATACCGATGTTGCGGTACATGTTGAGAGGAGTTTTACGAGCCATAACGATCTACCACCGATAATGTGAAAACGCCCGGTTCGCCTCGGCCATTTTGTGCGTGTTTTCACGCTTGGTAACGGCGCCGCCACGGTTCTGCGCCGCATCCAGCAACTCATTAGCGATACGGTCTTTCATGGTTTTTTCCTTGCGCGCGCGGGCCGCAACAATCAGCCAGCGCAATGCCAGCGCCAGACGGCGCTCGGGCCGCACTTCGGTAGGCACCTGATAGGTAGCCCCACCCACACGGCGCGAACGCACTTCCACGTTTGGCTTAATATTGTCTAAAGCGTCATGGAACAATTTTAATGGATCTTGCGAGGTTTTTTTCTGCATCAACTCCAACGCATCGTAAGCAATCGCTTCGGCAGCGGATTTCTTTCCATCATACATCATGGTGTTGATGAGCTTGGAGAGCACCACATCGCCATGGCGGGGATCTGGCAGAATTTCACGTTTTTGTGCGGAATGACGGCGGGACATATATTCTCTCTCCTTCGGACGTTTCGCG
>CAZRJZ010000211.1:3091-3330 GCA_964600465.1 uncultured Rickettsiales bacterium | reverse complement strand
TTGATATTCTGGCGCGCCACCTGCAAGGTAGGCCCCCCATCCAGCACGTCTACGTATCCCTGGTGCAAAAATCCTTCTTTTTCCAACAATGCCTTGGCAGGCCGCGACGCATCCAGCGCCACGCCGATGCACTCACGCGCACGCGGATGCAATAGCTCCACATAAATGGGGTATTTAGGCATGAGATCTGCAATAAACTGCCCACCTTGCGTTGCTAAAACAAAATCCGCACGTTTGTA
>CAZRJZ010000211.1:0-3081 GCA_964600465.1 uncultured Rickettsiales bacterium | reverse complement strand
TTAAAGAAATGCTTTACAAAATAATTATAAAAAGGCGATTCTCCATTTGCGTCCTGCATACCGCGAATTTCAGAAATAACGGTATCTGAAAAAAGCTCCGGAAACTCCGCCAACATCATATACCGACAGCGGGAAAGAAAACTTCCAATACCGTCGCGCCGGTATTGCGGCATCACAAACAGGGATCCGATCTCCGTAGCGCCGGTGTAATCATTGACCATATGCAGCACCGGTTGGCGGGAATAGACTTCCAACGACGCACAGGCCTGCACAATCGTGGAGAGTTTGTAGGAATTAAACGGACGGCTTAAGCCCACATGCGCAATGATGCCCGTACTACCGATAATTTTACCGCGCGCAGTATCTTCCAGCACAAACAGGAATGTTTCTCCTTGCCCTCCCTTTACCCCGCCCGCTTGCGGGGGGGAAGAGGGGGGAAGCTTGCCCTGAAAACTTCCTACTGCTTGCGCAATCTTCCGCTCCAGCACGTGACTGTCTGGCGGCAGGCTGGTCATGCCAATACCCGCAAGCCGCGCCAACGCAAGCAATTCTTCCTGGTCTTCCAGCCTTACCGGGCGCACCAGGAGCATGTTAATTCTTCCCCATAACTTTCTCCACCGCCACCGCTAACCGCTCTAACCCCTCCGCCATCTCTTCTTCCGTAATCACCAGCGGCGGCACAAAGCGCAATACATTCGGCCCGGCCTGAAGTACGAGCACGCCATGCGTCCGCGCTGCTTCCCCAATTTCTCCTGCTTTTCCGTGTAAGTCTTTACGCAGTTCAGCGCCAATCATCAGGCCCTTGCCCCGAACTTCCGCAAAAATTGCGTATTGCTTGTTTATTTTATTTAAACCCGAAACCAGCTGCTTTCCGC
Organism: uncultured Rickettsiales bacterium; assembly: GCA_964600465.1. Taxonomy (GTDB): domain Bacteria; phylum Pseudomonadota; class Alphaproteobacteria; order Rickettsiales; family SXRF01; genus CAYMDD01. The sequence goes on along the minus strand of CAZRJZ010000211.1, from coordinate 2,206 downwards.
GAGCCTTCACATTGGCCATCAGCTCTTTAGATTGCAAATGTTTGAGCACCACCCGCGCCACCGAAGCCGCCAGCGGATTGCCGCCAAATGTGGTGCCGTGACTACCAAACTGGAATACTTCCGACGCTTTTTCTCCAACCAGCATAGCACCGATGGGAAAACCGCCGCCCAGACCCTTGGCGAGCGTTACCACATCCGGCGTAATGCCAGGGTAATTGAAGTGGGAAAATAGCTTTCCGGTTCGCCCCATGCCGGCCTGCACATCATCTATCATCAGCAATGCGTCATGCTTATGGCAAAGTTCCTGAATGCGCGCTAAAAACTCCGGCTTCACCGGCGTAATACCACCTTCGCCCTGCACCAGCTCCAGCATAATCGCGCAAGTTCTGGCGCTAACCGCTTTTTCCAGACCCGCCATATCATTAAACGGGCAATAGATAAAGCCCTGGGGTAGCGGCTCAAACCCCTCCTGATATTTAGGCTGCGCGGTGGCCGTGACCGTAGCAAGGGTACGCCCATGAAAAGATCCGGTGAACGTAATTATTTCACGGCTCTCGGGCGGCCTTCCCTTACCCGCGGCGTATTTACGCGCCAGTTTAATGGCCGCTTCATTAGCTTCCCCGCCGGAATTGCAAAAGAATATCCGCTGCGCGAATTTCGAGGCTTTTGTCAGCTCTTCCGCCAGACAAATGGGCGGTTCGGTGAAGAAAATATTGCTGGTGTGCCAGATTTTTTGCGCTTGCTCGCGCAATGCGCCGATCATGTCCGGATGCGCATACCCCAGCGCGCAGACAGCAATGCCAGCGCCAAAATCCACGTAATCCTTTCCCTCAATGTCCCAGATGCGCGCACCTCGACCACGATCTAAAATCACCTCACGCGGTTTGTAGTTTTGCGTGTAATACTTGCGGCCTTTGCTCAGCAAAACTTTGGTTTGCTCGGCTGATTTTTTGTTATGGCCAGATTTAGCGGAAGAAGCAGGCTTTTTCATTGGAACCCAAACCCTTTCTTTTAAAGGCAGAAGCATTGGTAATTGGTAAGCTTAAACCAGTGCCGTATAGCACTGTGCATGCCTTGCCGCAAGGAACACAATACCCTATTTTCGCTCCTTTTTCTTGCCAAATTTAGGCTCCGTTCCCGCTATAAGGCGGCGGATATTGTCTTTATGGCGGTAAATAATGAGCAAAGAAACCGGCAGAAGCGCTAAGTTAAGCGTTGTGCAGCCGGTTCTTGCGATCCAGCCTGCGTGGATTAAGACGTAAGGAACAAACGGAAGCAGCGAAAATGTGATGAGCGCACTCAAAGAAGAAATGCGCGTAGCCAGAAATATTCCTAACCACATCCCCATCGCAACCATGCCAACCACCGGTGAAAATCCTAAAACAGCGCCAATGCCGGTGGCAACGCCTTTGCCGCCTTTAAAGCGCAGCCATACCGGAAATACATGTCCGCAGACCACCGCAAGTAAAAGCATTGCCGCAGATGCAAGCACGGTACCGGTTAAGGCGCATATTTCATAAGGATACGCTGAACGAAAGTTAGCGCTCACCCACCACACCGCCAGCCAACCTTTGCCCATATCCAGCAGCAGCGTCAGCAGCGCGATTTTTTTGTTGCCGGTTCTCAACACATTCGTAGCGCCGATATTGCCTGAACCCATTTCCCGAATATCGCCCATGCCGGCGGCTTTGGTAAGCAGCAAGCCAAACGGAACGGAGCCAATAAGGTACGCAATGAACAAGAGCGTTACTAAAGAGAGCATCAGCGCCTTCCATCCGTCCATCGATCAGGATTTACCCAACCCGATTCCCGCATGCAGCGAATATAGGCAGCGCGGCGTAATTCCCTTAACTCTCTATTGGTGAGCGCGGGCGCTGTTTCTTTTATCATTTTACTCTCGCCCCCGCCGTTTAGGATTGCAATTTCTTTTAGTTCACGCGAGCGTTTAAGACTCTCTGCATACTCAGCATGAGCCTGCGCGTTGCAGCCATCCACATTCGCTACATAGCGGCGCTGATCGGACGCTTTTTCATATTTACAGCGATTATATTCCGTTTGCTCGGTCGATGATTTTTTAAGACCTAAGCAGATCGGCTCAATGATATTCCAATCCACCGCCACCGGATCAATCCCTTTAGAGCGCATATAATTGCTTAAAGTAATCCAGTCTCTAAAGTACGCAGACTCTTCTTCAGCTGCGGCTAAT
>CAZRJZ010000210.1:0-3335 GCA_964600465.1 uncultured Rickettsiales bacterium | reverse complement strand
GCTGCGCCGCGCAAAACCGCCGCTTTCGGCGACGGTTTTGAATGCCATTTCTCGACGTATTGATCGAGAAATGGTATTAATTCTCTGAATCCGGCATAATGACAGACCACATTTTCTCTAAATTATAGCGCTCACGCACTTCCGGACGGAATAGGTGCACAATAATATCGCCCACATCCACCAGTACCCAGTCGCTCCCTTCTTTACCCTCGGTAGGCACGTGCTCGTAACCTGACTGCTTAAGCGCGAAAACTACGGCGTCGGCTAAGCTTGCAACATGCCGCTGAGAGGTGCCGCTTGCCACCACCATAGCATCCGCGAAGCTTGATTTTCCTCTTATATCAATAACCTGAACATCTTCTGCTTTCATATCCTCCAACGCCTTCACAATAATATTGCGCAGATCATCTGTAGTTAACGCATCAGCGGCGGAGTTTTTTTTAATTTCCGCCTGGCTTTTAGAAGGTTTTTTATTCGGCGCAGGCATGGCTTCGTTATGCGGGTTCATGGGCCAACTATAGGGGAGTTTACTCCGTTATTCTACCAACTTCTTCAGAGGGCCTCTATAAACTCTGCTTTTGTTTTAAATCCGCTATTTTCAAGAGCGCTCACGCACCTCTATGCTGCTGCTGTTGATACGCTCCACAAAGGTTCGCTGATGAGTGCTCCTGCCAATACTCGCTGTAAATAGCCGTTTTATTCCAGGAGCTTCATACTGGTTTTGAAGATGCACATCGGCGTTTCCGGCGTCTTTTACCGCTATGTTCAATTCCGTTTGACCAGGAAGGCCGATCGCTGAAAGATCGACTCTTTCTGAAGCCTCATTAACGATATTCTCTGTAGAAAAACGCGATTTGGTTTTGCCTGACTCGCTGGCCCGTTGCGCTGCCTGCCTCGGTGATACGCCTGATTTCTGGCCATAGGCCAGGAAGGCAAGCTCTTCTGGCTTCATTTGGCCTAAGTTAATTTGCCCGGTAATTTTTTCCAGCATCAGCTCATTATTCAGGCTGGCAATGATTTCACGTTTATACGTGTTATTCAGCGCCTCAAAAGGCTTGCCATAAGAATCCTCAATCTGGCGCGCCAGATCCGGCTGCGCAGCCAAAAGCACACCCAACACTACTTCTTGCGAGATCATTTCGCCGCATGCGCGCTCGCGGTGAATGCGCCTAATCCGCTCCTGAACGGTTTCCTGATCCAGCTCCATGATACGGCTGCCGGCGGCATGCAATGGCGTGTGAATCCCGATATAAGCCGCCAATCCTGCCGCTACGTGCAGGATAAATTTTCCTACCTCGCCGTGCTCAAACAATTCTTTTACGGCGTTACTTTCGCCAAAAATCGCCTGAACCGCAAAAAAGGCGCCCACACTGGCAATGGAGGAAATAACCACGCTTAAATTGCGCTCACTGGCGCTACGTTTGAGGGCGTCCTTTAAGGTGGGGTTCGTTTCCGCCAATTGGTCCATGTGTGCAGGAGTTATTTTGGCAGGGGAAATGGAATGTGCGGCTGCGATCTCTTCCTGAAACTCCTGCTGGATAAGGCTTCTGCGGTGCTGGTGATCCACTTGCGCAAGCACCGCGCTTAACCCTGAGAGTAGCGCGATAGTTGCTCCCGTAGCAATCACCGCTTTGCCGCCGATGATGCCCAGCGTGGCACCCTGGACAAAAAACAATGCATCCTTAGCCAATGGCGCAACGGAGGCGTCAATCAATTGTCCAAGCACCGGCGCAGTGCTCTTACCCACCGCCATAACGCCCGTGCGGCCTGCTTTATAGCCGATATCATCGGACAAATTGCCCAGCGTTTTAGTTAGTCCATTGGCCATGATATTCACTCATCATTCTGATACTACAAGAAAATAGCGAAACGGTGTATGAAGATTTCATGACGGTTCTTTATTAAAAAAACGCTTCACAGGCAGCGGAAACGTCCATGGAACCCCACAAGCCAACATTTTGACATATAATGTATTGCACTGAAATATATTGGAAATTTAAAATGGCATCGGAAATATGCGTTTTTAGAGGGCCGGTTGCATTTAAAAATTGGAATTTCTTACGAGAGGCATTACAACCCCCATAAAGCTCGCGTGGCGGAATTGGTAGACGCAACGGACTTAAAGATAAGGATTGAGTGCTTCGGTGGAAACGCCGGAAGTAGAACTGCTCAAATTCGGGGAAGCCTGTTAAATGGTAATCCCGAGCCAAGCCCAAGCAATTGGGAAGGTGTAGAGACTAGACGGGCAGCACCTAAGGCGAACGCTACGGTGAAGGGATAGTCCAGACCCCAAACGCTGCACCCGCAGCGGCAGCGAAAGCTGTGGATGGGTAAGAAAATCCGTCGGGAGTTACATCCTGTACCGGTTCGACTCCGGTCGCGAGCACCATATTCGCCTTCGGCTTCGGATGGCTTATGCCTCGGAGTTCTTGCGTATTGGCGTAACAACTTGGATACGAAGCATTATTTCTCCTTTCCGTTGCAGATCTATATAGGTTTCACGGAAGTTCTAGGTAATTCCACCTCTATGCATTACTCAAAAAAGCACAAGCCTTACAGATACTTCGTTAGAATCTTGTTAAACTGATAGGTGGTAAGGCGGTGGTGAGCAATCAACCTGTTGATTGCAAGATAGTATCACTTTACAAGAAAGCTGCAGGGATTATGGTGGCAGTTCTTGTTGTAGGGCGGTTAGCTCAGTTGGTTAGAGCGCCACGTTGACATCGTGGAGGTCGATGGTTCGAGTCCATTACCGCCCACCAGCCTTCGCACTACGTGCTTCGGCTCGGCGAGCCACTTAGCGAGCCAGACGAACATGTTAGGAGAAGGCTGCCGCGCCGAAGTTGCAACGCAACGTAGGCGGACTATACTAACCATATGAAATACTTTTACATTCTTCGCAGTACTGCCTTCCCTGACCGCTATTACACTGGCGTCACCGATGATCTAAAAACGCGCTTAATGAGGCACAATGCAAAGGAAGTTCAGCACACCTCAAAATATGCTCCGTGGACATTGAAAACATACATTGCGTTTTCTGATGAAAAACAGGCATTTGAATTTGAGAAATATCTGCGCGCAGCCAGCGTAACGCAATCAATATATTGATTGCGAATTAGTATGAAGAGCGCTTCAGGAAGAGCGTTTGCAAAGAAACGTCTATAACCCAATATCTTTGCAGAAAATTCTTTGGCACGAGGCGTATTTTTCTCAATCATTTGATCATCATCACCCGTGTAATGCAGCTCACCTAGTAGGTCCCGGAAAGCAATAAAGCGTTCTGCGGTTTTGTCGTATCGTGCAGCCATTCTGCGGAATTGCCTAAGCTTAAAGGC
>CAZRJZ010000209.1:0-3338 GCA_964600465.1 uncultured Rickettsiales bacterium | reverse complement strand
TGGGCAGAGGCAGGCAAAGCGCCGGTGGTTACGCTAAAATGACCAACCGATTGTTTATCATCGTCAGAAGACATTCTCATCACCTATTCTCTTTGCCCTGATACGCATTCTGCTCCTTAATCTCCAGTCTCCAGCGTAGCAGCCTGTCTACTTGCGGGTAAATATGCGTCACAATCGTCTCCACCCCTTGAGCGTTGGGATGAATACCGTCGGATAACGTTAACGCCTTACGCCCAGCAACTCCCGCCAGAAAGTCAGGATAAAACACGACCTGATGGTGTTTCGCAACAAATTTAAAGATTTCGTTGATTTTTTCTGTTGCGCCATCGCCAATTCTCATAGGCGACATAACACCGCATAATATCACCGAAGCGTTGGAGCGCTTTAACTCATCCACAATTTTCATGATATTGTAATACACCACTTTTCGTGGATCATCCCCGCGCAGGGCGTCGTTTAAGCCAAGCTCAACAATCACAATATCGGGCTGCAATTCCACCGCGCGCTGCAATCGGCGTAACGCGCCGGAAGTCGTTTCTCCGGGAACGCTCATATTGAGCACCACAGCGTCAAAACCCGATCGGATCACAAGGTCTTCCAGCACTCTTGGAAAGCCCTTCTCATCGGGAAGCTGATAGCCGGAAGAAAGGCTGTCACCAAATACCAATATCTTCAACGGATCCGCTTGAGCAGGAGCACAAAGCGCTAGCAGCCAAATAATGAACACGCCAACCAGCGCACCCTCGTAGAAGGGCAGCCGCTTGAAGGAAATATAGTCCAACATCTTAAGGGAAAAGAATCGGGCTATCATGGACGTTATTGTAGATGACATTAAACCAATTGGCTACCATAAATAATCCCTGCCATGCCAGATATACAGACACTCGAAACCTTCCACACCCACCTGCACCAATGGTATAAGCAGCATGGCCGCCATAACCTTCCCTGGCGAAAAACGCAAGATCCTTACGCTATTTATTTAAGCGAGGTGATGCTTCAGCAAACCCAGGTAGAAACCGTGCTGCAACGTTTTTACTTCCCATTCTTACAGAAATTTCCTGATCTAAAAACCCTGGCTGCCGCCAGCCGGGAGGAGGTGTTGAAATCATGGCAAGGCCTCGGTTATTACAGCCGCGCCATTCATTTACATGCCACGGCAAAACAAATAGAGCATCTGCCCACCAATGTAGAAGATTTAATGGCGCTTCCGGGAATCGGACGCAACACCGCGCATGCCGTGGCGGCGTTTGCCTACCGTCTTCCAGTCGCCATCATGGAAGCCAATGTCAGGCGCATACTACACCGCATTTTCGCGCTGGAAAAGGCCTCTGAAACGCTGCTATGGGAGAAGGCCGCATCGTTATTGGATGCCACGCAACCATTTGATTATAATCAAGCCATGATGGATCTTGGATCCCTTGTGTGCACCGCTAAGGCGCCGGATTGCACCCGCTGCCCCGCCAATTTATTATGCCTTGGCAAAAGCGCCCCAGAGCGCTATCCGCTCAAATTAAAGTCAAAAAGAACGCCTACCCGGCGTAAGAAAATTGTGGTGTTGGAGGATCCAACCGGCCGGATTTACGCCACGCCGCGCACTACACGCTTTTTACATGGGCTATACCATTTTATTGAAGTGAATGGGGAGGACGAATATTTCACTTATCACAACACTGCTTACCCGCTCTCCCAAAACCATATTATTGGCGCTATACGACAAACCTATAGCCACTTCACGCTAGAGGCGACTATTTACCGTTGTTCCTGCCTTACTTCTGAAAAAAGCAACTATTGGCATACGCCGCCAGCGCTCTCCCGGCTGCCGTGGTCTGGAGCAGAGCACAAGATACTGAAATTACTTAAACTATAGCCAAAACATTACACAATTAAAGATATGCTTGCGCCATGTCACTCTTTATTGCTATGCATGCGCTTTAATCACAAGGAAAAAAATGTCAGATTCCAGTGAATTTCTGCGGCATCTTAATAGAGTGCTGCGCACGCAACTGACGAGTATCAATCAGCATTTTTTGCATGCGCGCATTCTGAAGCATAAGGGGTGCCTATCCCTTGCCGACAGTGAATATAAACAGTCGCTCGATAACATGAAGCAGTCGGATATGTTAGTGGAGCATATTTTGCGCAATGGCGGATCGCCTAATTTACAGGAACTAGGAACTTTATTGATCGGTGATACGGTTGAAGGAATTTTACAAAACGATTTGCATTTGCTCCAAGAATCCTCCTCTTCCACTTCGCAAGCCATTGAGTGCGCTACCGCAAATGAGAAGGAAGAAAGCCTTGCTCTTCTAAAGCGCGTTGAGCGTAACCAGGCCATTCAGCGTGAATACCTGGAGGCGCAGCTCAAACCTTATTTAAAAGAACTTCTTAAAACAGGAGATTGATTCTTATGAAACGTTTTTTTCTTATCACCCTTATCCTTGGAGTATTTTGTACCATGAGCCAAGCAAAAGCCGCCGACCCGGAAAATACCTTATACCTCGACCTGAAAGATGGAAGGGTGGTCATAGAGCTTCGTCCCGACCTTGCGCCTAAGCACGTAAAACGCATCAAAGAATTGGTGCGTGAGCATTTTTATGACGGCGTGGTATTTCACCGCGTGATCGATGGATTTATGGCCCAAACCGGTGACCCTACAGGCACCGGAACCGGCGGATCGGGTCAGAAAATCAAGGCGGAGTTCAGCAAAGAAACACATGCGCGCGGCATTGTTTCCATGGCACGCGCCGCCGATGTCAATAGCGCCGACAGCCAGTTTTTTATTGTGCTCAAGGACTCTTCCTTCCTCGATCGCCAGTATACCATCTGGGGAAAGGTGGTCTCGGGCATGGAATTTGTGGATAAAATCAAAAAAGGCAATTCCGCCATGAACGGCCAGGTGGATAGCCCCGACAAGATCATTAAGGCGCAACTGGCGTCGGATGCTAAGTAGCGTTGAGAGTTACCTGGACATCTGCAGCATACGCTCAAGCGGTTTGCGCGCCTGCGCCATCAGCTCCGCAGAAAGCTCTAAGCTTGGTGCGCGGTTTAACATGCAAGCATAGAGTTTCTCTAGCGTGTTGAGCTTCATGTATGGGCAATCATTGCAAGAAACACATGCGCCGTCAGCTATTCCTGGCACCGCATAAAAAACGCTTCCCGGTGATTGCCGACGCATTTCATGAAAAATACCAGGCTCGGTAAGCACAATAAACGCCGCCCCAGGCCTTTCCTTAACGTACCGAATCAGTGAAGAGGTAGAGCCGATATGCGAAGCATAGGCGAGGAGGTTCTGCGGACATTCCGGGTGCGCGATAATATGCGCATTGGGATAAAGTGTC
>CAZRJZ010000208.1:0-3338 GCA_964600465.1 uncultured Rickettsiales bacterium | reverse complement strand
CAAGTCGCCTGAGATCCCCGCCTTCCGCTTCGCTTCAGCGGGGATGACAAATCAAGGGCCTGGCGGATTATTAAATAGCCCTGCTGCAGATGCCGGCATTTAAGTGTTTCCGCGTTAAAATCGCTGCCACCTGCCTTGCATAATGGTGCTTCCCTGCAGGGGGGGCAGGAATACCCGGCCGCGTAAGCCTCCCGATCTGGTTTATTGAGTAATTTTTTTATATATCAATAAGTTGTATTGCCCCCTGAAAGCCCTCAATGGGGCTGCTCTTTCACGCCGGAAGACTGAATAAACGAGAGTGGGGTTAGCTGATAACCGCGGCTCGCCAGCCCTTCCGCCCATTTGGCGATTATTTTTAAAGACAACGCCGATGCTTGCGTCACCGCAATCGCATAGCCCCGCTTCATGGCAATGGATTCTGCTGATTGCATTTGTTTTTCAATAGCTTCAGCGGAGATTTCCGCATCCAGACGAATATCGGCGACAATAGTGGGTAGAGAATCGCCTTTTATGACCTCAGGGAGGGATGTTTTCTTAGTAGGTGGCGCCGAGAAAAGCAGTAATCCGCGGGGAGTAAGCTGCTCAGCCATGGCTTTGGTTTGCATGGCCTGGATGGTGAACATTTCATCCGGGGGCATGTACAGTCCGATAACATTGCCTGCTTTTGCGATCACCTGCCTTAAGCGGTGCGCATTTTCTTCCGGAGTGTTGATGGATAACAGCGCCAGAGGGCCAGGGTCGTTGGCAGGGAAGCCTTCCGGCTCCATGGGAAGATCGATCAATGCTTCATGTCCTTTGGCGCGGGCGGCATTCACCCACACCGTGGGATTATCGGCGTAGGGGGAGAAGCTTAAACTAATATCTGCGGGTAATGCCAGCGCTTGCTCCGACACGGACTGACTTTGCCCGATACCCGTCACCACCACCACAATCATCGGAGCCTGACCGCTACGGTTGAAAGGGCGAGCGTAGCGCTGCCAGGGGCGGGTGCCATCCTTTCCAATTACAGGAAGTGGGCCTTCAGGCGTATTTTCCACCAACGGATCCAGGCCGGTTTCGGTTGAGGCTTCCGCAGAAGTGGCTGTTTCCGGCTCCTGCTGTGCACTTGCTGGTTTTTCCTCATGTTTTTTTTCTTCACCAGACGGTTCAGCGGTAGTGACAGGCTTTCCTCCACTTTCTGTTACGCCTGTTGCCAGCGAAAGCGCCACCACACGCCCTTCCTCCCAGGCGCGCGTGCCCTCAGTAGCGCCGCTTTCCCACAATTTCCAGCCACCCCATGCCAATGCCGCGCAAAGGCTCGCAGCGCTGATTATAAGAACCAGGCGCGCACGTGCGGGGCGTGGCATTAGTGCTCGCTAGTGGCTTGTTGCTGATACACGCTCAAACCTCGAAGCAGGTCGATAGCGCGCTGGAGCTGATAATCACTGTCGGAAGGGAGTTCAGCCCGTGGAGAATCAGGTTTTTTATCTGAATCCTTCTCCTTCTCTTTCGGTTTTATCTCTTCTTTTTCCTTGATCACTACCGCGTCCACCGTTTTTTCTTTTTGCTCCGGCGTTGCTTTCTCTTTGCGTGCTTCTTCCAGGGTTTTCAGGCGCTTTTTTAAATCCGCTTCCACGCGCATACGGTCGCTTTTAATCAGCTCGATTTTCGCTGGCTGCACCAAAATATCCGGCTCAATGCCTTTGGCCTGTATAGAGCGTCCGGAAGGTGTGTAATACCGCGCCGTGGTTAAACGCATGGCACCGTGTTCCGGAAGGGGGATAACGGTCTGCACCGATCCCTTGCCGAACGATTTTGTGCCGAGCACAATGGCGCGCTTGTGGTCTTGCAGCGCTCCTGAAACGATCTCTGCGGCTGAGGCTGATCCGTTATTTACTAAAATCACCATTGGCATAGATGTTGGAATCAGTTCGTCGCCAGGGCGGGCGCTAAACCGTTTGGTGCGCTCAGGGTCGCGCTCACGCGTGGAAACAATTTCTCCCGTTTCCAAAAACGCATCCGAAACGGAAATGGCCTGATCCAGCAATCCACCGGGATTATTGCGCAAATCAAGCACCACTCCACGGATGGTTCCGGGCTCTTTTTTCTGCCTTGCCACTTCTGCTTTAAGCAGGTCTGTGGTGGTTTCATTGAAAGAGGTGATGCGCAGGTAGATAATATCGTCCTCCCGGTGCCCCTTAACGGAGCGGATCTTGATGTTGGCGCGCACCAATTCCAGATCAATCGGTTCCGGGCTGTCTTCCCGGAAAAGCGTGAGCTTTACCTTTGAATCCACCGGCCCACGCATTTTCTCTACCGCTTCGGAGAGCGTCATGCCGAGCACCTGCTCATCATTGATGAAGCTGATATAATCTCCTGGCTGCACGCCGGCTTTGGAGGCGGGTGTGTCATCAATAGGGGAAACCACCTTTACCAATCCGTTTTCCATGGTGACTTCAATGCCCAATCCGCCAAATTCACCTTTGGTTTGCACCTGCATTTCCTTGAACTGTTTTTCGTTCATGTAGCTCGAGTGCGGATCGAGCGAGGTGAGCATGCCGTTAATGGCGGCTTCGATTACGTCGCTATCCTTGACCTCTTCCACATAGTCGGTGCGCACACGGTCGAAGACGTCACCAAAAAGGCGGAGTAACTCATAGGTTTCGGATTTCTCTGCTGCCTGAATAATAGACGGCGCGGCAAGAAGAGCGATGGAAATAGCGGTGGCACCAAACGCGTAACGGGCAAAACGGAACATAAACCAATATCTACATTATTTTGAAATAAGGGGGTTAAAAAACAGAAATGATTAATTTGCCTGCCTTCTGAGGAAAGCCGGAATATCAATATATTGCTCATCTTGAGCGGTAGCAGCGGACTTCCGTACCGTATCCGTGCGCGAGGTTTCCGTTACCTGGAGTGGACGCTGAGAACTGTGTTCCTCGGGGCGTTCATTCACAGTGTCATGACGCGCAGAAAGCGCGCGGCTTACATCGGCAATCCGTTGGAAAATACCTCGCCCCGAAGGCGACTCTTCCGCGTGGGAAGCGTTGCTGTGCGCGGATTCACGATGTTCACGGCGTGCCGGAGCGTGCGTTGCCTGCGCAGGGGCGATACGCAGACCGCCGGCGTTTGCCGAAGCGCGTTGCTGCGCGGTTGCGTTTTGCAAAGCAAAATTCTCCTGGGTTCTGATGGCGGAAACCGGCCTTTCCTGCTGCGTCTCAGGCTGAGGTAAATCCATGGCAGGCTGCACGGAATAAACGGGCTTCTCGGCGCGTTCTTCCACCGGTGCATGACGTGACGCTTCCGCCGCGCTGCGCGGTGTGGCGCGTATGGGTTCATGTGGACGAGGGGTAATG
>CAZRJZ010000207.1:0-3404 GCA_964600465.1 uncultured Rickettsiales bacterium | reverse complement strand
GTGCTCACGGTTACGTCACCGAGGGTGATGTTGTTGCTGTCTGAAACGGAGTTATCAGTCCAGGTACTAACAGCAGTGTTGCCATTGTTGCTGTTGTTTCCGTTGAAGCTGCCATTGCCACTGTCGGACACATCTACGTTGGTAGAATTGTCGGTGTTGTTGGTGGTGTTGTTAGTATTGTTAGTGGTGTTGCTGGTAGCGGTGTTGAAGCTGCCATTTCCACTGTCGTTGGTGGAGTTGTCAGTGCTCAGATCGTTACCATTTCCACTGTCAGCAATGGCGGTGTTGCCAATGTTGTTGGTGGAGTTGTTGGAGCTGTCAGAGAACGTGCTGGTGTTGGTGTTACCAGAACCGTTCTGAGCCTGGTTGCCCTGACCAACGTTGCTGTTGTTGCTGCTTAAGTTGTTGCCAGAAGCGATGGCATTGCCATTGCCGCTGTCGTTGGTGGAGTTGTCGGTGGCGGTGTTGAAGCTACCGTTACCGCTGTCAGCCACAGCTACGTTGCCATTGGTCTGGTCACCGTTCTGGTTGCCATTAGCCTGATCGTTGCTGCTGTTGTTGTTACCGTTAGCCTGGTCACCATTTTGGTTTCCACTGTCAGCTACGCTCAGAGCTACGTTGCCATTGGTCTGGTCACCGTTCTGGTTACCATTGGCTTGGCTGTTGTCGGTCAGAACAGCAGTGTTGCCATTGGTCTGGTCACCGTTCTGGTTGCCATTGGCCTGGTCGTTGCTGCTGTTGTTGGCGTTGTCGGTGCTCAGGTCGTTGCCGTTGCCGCTGTCAGCTATATCAACAGAGTTATCGGTGTTAAGGCTGTCAGCAACATTACCATTGTTGTCGTTGCTGCTGTTGTTGTCAGCTTGAACAGTGTTGTCGGTGGTGTCGTTATCTTCTACAGTGTTGCCAGAGAACAGGCTGTTACCATCCGTAGAGGTAGTGGAAGAATCCGTGTTCTGTGTAAGATTGGTTGTAGAACCATTATCAGTGGTGGTTCCGTTGTTGATATCATCAGCCAGCGCAACGCCTGCGGAGAGGGTGAGGGCAAGAGCGGAAACGCCCGCGAGTAAAGTTTTAGTCATGAAGAACTCCTTGTGTAAAGTTATAGAAGAGGTGAAGGAAACCCTGCAATCACCCCTTTTAAACTGGATAATAATTAACTGCAGGTTGAGTTCCTTTTAGTCGCATGTAAACAAATTGCAATCTTTTTTTTGACATATTTATAAAAAAATTTCGATCTTCTGCGTCATATGCCATTACTCCACTCGGTAAATCTTTCTAAATACTCATAATCATTATAACGTAGTCGTTTGAGCGGATCCGGGCAGGCGAGGTAAGGCGTTTTTGGATCATCGAATGCCGCAATAAGCGCTGCCACCCCCTGCTCGGCCGCAGCCATAAGCTCACGTAAAGTTGTGCAGTTCTTTACGCTTCCCGTCCCAACACCCTTAATACTATTCAACGCGCTTTCACCTTTTAGCGCCCAATACTCCGCTGCCTCCACATGACATGATTTTAACTGCGCCACCCCACCACGCTCTATAATCACTGCCTCCAGGGGCATTTGGCTCGAAATGCCAGACAATACATCGGAATTCTGAGGAAGCGCGCCGGTTTTATAATCCACCAGGCATAATGCCTTACCTGTAGTCATTTCCACACGGTCAATACGCGTAGTCAGCGTAAATCCCCCCGCAGGCGCTGCTATGCTTATACGCCCCATACATTCCGTCAATACCCTTAGTAGAGCGGGACGGCGCTTAAGCTCCTGCTCAGCCACCCACTGCGCAATCGCCATAAACCGTGGCCACCAGAAGCCACGCACAGCGGGATGATCCAGCGCTGATTCAAAGGACTTTTTGCCATGTGCGAGCAGCGCCGTGTAGGAATTATCAGGCAAAGAGGCAGGGTGTGCCGTAGTAAAAGACTCCAGCGCATTATGGATGAGCGTACCGAACGAAGCGGCATCTGGCTCTTTATCCAACGGATCCAGCGGAATGAGACCCAGTACGTAGCGGACATAAATCGCATAAGGGTCGCGCTGCCAGGTTTCTATTTGCGTCACCGAAAGTTTACGCGGCCTGGCGCTCACTGGCGGACATGGGCACGGAGCCGTAAACGTAGGCAGCGGAATGGGAGATTTTATCTGCTCCAGCCAGGACATATACTTGGATTCTGGCCACAACGCATAATGCGGAGCCCTTAAGGCCTGCAAAAACGTATCCAGCTTCACCAGCCAGCGCGAAGGCTCGGTAGGAGAGCCTGCCGCTTTTAAAGAGCGTGTTAAAAAGACCTGGCTGGCACCCGCAATCATCCAAAAATCATGCGCGCTTCGCCCGATTGCCTGCTCCGGCAATGGAAGACCAAATTGCTTCTGCATCGGACGACTAAGCCAGGGGCTTACATCCGGAGCTGGCGGCCACGAGCCTTCATTCAATCCGGCAATAATCATCACGTCCAACCGCTCAAGACGCGCTTCTTGGGGGCTGTAAATATGTAAATGCGGATGAATGCCGGAAATCGGACGAAAAACCTCTCTTCCCAATAAGACTCTTAAAAGTTCAGGATACGCCGCCGGATCAATAAGCCCTAAACTCCCCGCATGCTCTACAAGATTTTCTATAAAGATCTTTAAACAATCCCCTTCCTCTCCATTCCACAAGCATGACTCAGCAGAAACCTCGGCGGTACTGGCCAGATAGAACGCAAGCTCCAAATGCGTTTTGAGCAACTGCGAGAAAAGAGCGGTTTTTCTGGTAAAGAGCGAAAAAAAATCCTCCGCCTTTATCGCCAATTGCTGCGCATAATCGTACAACTCCTGCGGTGCGCCAATGTGGTTTAAGTAGCTGCAAAGCGCCGCCAACCCCGGATGCAACCGCGGTCCGCGCAACGCCACCCGCTCCAATTGCCATACTAATTGCCGGTGTAACTCAATCTCCATGCCGCATGCGGTAAACGGGTGCTTCAGCATAGAAAGCAGCGGCACCGGCGCCGACCTGGCAAGCCCACACTCGGCAATAAGACAAAGAAACTGTCCGGCGGGAAGCGATGCAAGCGGTTTTCCTGCGGAATCGTCGATCATCACGCCATAACGCTCCATCATCGCGCTGATCACGCGTGCAAGCGCCCGATCATTGGTGACTACCGCTGCCGTTTTATCCGGCTGCTCCAATGTTTCGCGCAAAATCATGCAAATAATCCGCGCTTCGTCCTGCACATCCGCCGTATCGATGCGGATGATGTTATCAAGCGCTTTTGCGGGGTCGATTTTACATTCGCGCCAGCTTTTAGTGACTTCCGAAGGAGAAAAAGTTTCGCGCAAGAAACGCACGCGCTCATGCGAACAGGTAGCGGCAACATGGGGGACATCAAGCACGCCCACTTGCGTGCGATCAAGATTTAAGCGT
>CAZRJZ010000206.1:2720-3413 GCA_964600465.1 uncultured Rickettsiales bacterium | reverse complement strand
AGAAGTAGAAGGTGTAGGTGAGGGCGAAGGTGAGGGCGAAGGTGAGGGTGAAGGTGGCGAGGGGCAAGGTTTTGGTAGTGCCGGCTCCGGGAAAGGGAAAGGAAAAGGCGGCAAGTCAAAGCCAGGACAAGGGAAGCCGCAATCTGGTGACGGAGAGGAAGGAGAGGACGGGGAAGACGGATCTGAAGACGATGACAGCGATGACGGCAGTGGCACAGGAGCAGGACAAAGCAAGCCGGGACAGGGAAAAAACCAGCAGGGAAAAGTTGGCAAAGCGCCCGGAGAATTCCCGCATGACCCGAAAGCATTTGAAGAGCCGGCACCGACAGGATGGAAGCCGGGAAAAGGCGGCAAGAACGGCCGCCCCGGATTAGGTGATTTTGAGGCACCCGCGCATGAGCTGACCGACCAGGAAATACAGGAATGGAAGCAGGAGCTGGCGGAAGCGCTGCAGGCGGCAAAGTCCATGGGCAAAATGCCCGGCTGGATGGAGCGTATGGTGCGCGAGATCCTTGCGCCCAAGATTAACTGGAAGGAATACCTTGCCCAGTTTGTCAAGCAGGAAACGATGGGGCGCGAAGATTATTCTTTCCGCGAGCCGAACAAGCGTTATGTCGCATCGGGGATGTATCTCCCCAGTATGGCCACCAGCCGCGCTGGGCGCGTGGTGGTGTGCGTGGATACTTCCGGCAG
>CAZRJZ010000206.1:0-2710 GCA_964600465.1 uncultured Rickettsiales bacterium | reverse complement strand
TGACCAACGCGAGCAGCAGGAGAAACAACAGCAGCAAAAAGAGATTGACCAGTTCGCGGGCGAGATTACGGATATTGTGAATGAAGCAAAGTGTACCGTGGATGTGCTGTATTGCGACTCGCTGGAGTATCCGGAAGCGCGCCAGCATTTTGAGATGGGCACCGAAGACATCACGATGCACCCCACCGGAGGCGGAGGCACCGACTTCGCGCCTGCGATTGAGGCGGCAAAAGAGTTTGAGCCGGACTGCATTATCTATCTCACCGATGGCGAGTGCGACTCCTTTGGCGACACTTCTGTGCCGGTGCTATGGGGGCTCACCATCAAGAACAACAATTTTAAGCCGCCCTTCGGGGAGGCAATTTTTATGGATTTTGACGAAGAAAACAAAAAAGCAGCATGAAAAACGCAATCACATTACCAGCAAACCACCCCTGGAAAAACAATCATCAGGCGGAACAGAAAAAACAGGGCGGAGCTTCTGCTTCCAGCGAGCAGGATCTGGATGCGCTCATCCGCGAGCGGCTCACGTATTACCTGAACTGTTACGACCTGCCCAGCGTATGCGCTACCATCAAAAACGAAGCCGGCTACCAGCGCGTGTTTACGCGGGTGAAGCAGCTCATCTTACATGAAGGGCTGAAGGATGTGGATGCCGCGCTGGCGTATGTAGATAACGAGATTAACCTGCCCGGCACGCTGGAGTCGGCAAACAAATACAGCGTGTTTCTCAACCTGCCCGGCACCGAAAAAGACCAGATGTTCCAGACAGATGACCCGGAAGCAGCACGCACGAAGCTCGCAGAGTGGAAAGCAGCCCATCCTGATGCGGAAGTGATTGCGCTGGGGCTGGAAGAAGAGGATGAGGAAAATTCTACTAGGGAAGAGGGTGGACTTTCCAGCGGGATGACCGTTGCGGACATTGCTGCAAAGCATGGCGTGGATATTTCTGTCATTCAAGAGCAGCTTGCCATAGGCGTGCAGGTAGAGCAGGAGCATACCAGCGATGCTGCGTTTGCTTACAAGATAGCGATGGATCATTTGGTAGAACGCCCGGATTACTACACGATGCTGCAGCAGGCAGAAACACAACTGGCAACAGGCGGCCCGTTGGAAGGCACTGCAGCCTATTATCATTTTGGGGAATTCAGCGGAGAAGAAACCATGCCCAACATGGACGAGCTGCAGCAGCTGGATGAAGAAGCGCTGCGCGGCTTTTCCATCCGCCCGGAAGACCGCGGCAAAATTTTTTATGCCGACCCCGAATACATTGATGACGATGAAGACGGCATTGCCGTGAAACATGCGTATGCAATAGCTCCGCAGATGAAAGAGGGAGGTGCATTCAAAAAAAGCGGGGAAGTGGGGGTGGGCGACACGATTCAATATGACGGACATCGTTATGTCATTGTTGGTCCTTCGAGCTTGGGAGGCGACAGGGTACTTCTGCGCAGAACGCAATATACGTCAGACTTACAGCATCATGGAAGGGTATCAGGTTCGGCAGAGCCATCTCTTGCAAATATGGCTGCAAAGGGGTTTATTGTGAACCTGGATAACAAATACTACGTCACCGGCTTTCGTGATTCAAAAAAATCTTTTATCAACTCAAAGCCATTGTCGCTGCAGGCAGCAGAGGAATTAATCAAAGAGGCGAATCGCAGCGGCTTGTTCACAAATGTTACATTGCTTGACGGAGCAGATTACCTGAGAAAAATGAAAGAAGGAGGTATTTTACCAAAAGATGCAGTGAAGACTGTAATGGAAAGAGTAATGGATAGTGGAGGTTCCTTTACAGACAGCCCTTCCGCCTTTGAGCTGAATTATGCAGACAATCGGCTCACCGTCATTTTCCGCAACACCCGTTTCTTCAAGAATGAAACCTGCACGCTGACGAATATCTCCGGGCAGCAGGTGGAAGAGTTTATGCAAATCGTGCAGGAGATGCAGCAGGTAGCAGGCGGGCAGCTGCGCAAGGAGTGGAAATGGCGCAACGGGCGCGAAGGGGATTATTTTGTGCGCTTCGTGGGTCCGTTCAAAGCGAAGTGGTGCCCGCTGCGCAATACGGGCAGCCTGGGCATGTCGTTTTCTGCAGTGCTGACGCTGCCGAAAAATGAGGTGCTGGAAAACATGACCGCTGCCGATGTTGCTACGCTCAACAACGCGCTTGCTAACCTAACAAAAAAGAGGAATGCCGCTTCTGAAATGCGGAAAGGCGGAAAGATTTATGCCACCTTGCGCAGCTTATTGGGCGGAGAGACGGTAGAGTGGACAGAAGTGGAAAGCGAAGACAGGGAATTAGCAAAGCTGAAGTTTCAGGAAATTCTGTCGGCTCAGTGGAATTCACTGCATCCGGAACGTGCGGTGCAACCAAAAGACTATTCCTTAGAAAGCTATGCGATTTCCTTTTCCAAACATATCCCCTATTTTTCATGATCATCGCTTCCCCGGCTGCCGGCTATGTGCAGGAGATTATTCCACGCACCCCATGCGACCTCATCGGGCATGATGGCGTGTTTCTGCTCGTGTCCATTTTTCTGCCGCCCTGGGGCGACCATGACCAGTATGCACCGGTGACCGGCACCGTTACGGAAAAGCATTACCAGAAAGGCACATTCCACTTTGCGGGGCTTTTCCATAAGAGTAAAAACAACGAGCGGCAGTATCTGGTGATTGACTCGCCTGCGGGCGAGTTTGTGGTGGTGCAGCT
>CAZRJZ010000205.1:0-3428 GCA_964600465.1 uncultured Rickettsiales bacterium | reverse complement strand
AAGCGGAAGCTGGCTAAGCGTAAAAAGCACCGAGAGCGTCATCATGCCGAACACTTTAAAATTCACCCAGGTTTCGGTAGAGAAATTCCTCCATACCACCTCATTTAAACACGCAAGGAACAAGAAATAAAAACCCCAGCGCCATGAAAAAACAAGCCATCCACGCTCATCCATTTGCAACGCATATTCAAAAACATACTTCAGCATGGGGCGTTTAAGCGCGGCACCTGTTAGCAAAATAAAGCCAAACAATATATTAACTAAGGTAGGCTTTATTTTAATGAAATACTCATTATTGAGATAAATCGTCAAGCCGCCAAAGAGTGTAACCGCTACGCCTGTAACGAGGGTGGTGACGGATATTTTTCTTGTTTTCCAATAAGAAATAGCTAATGCTATCAGCGTGGCTACAATAAGAGCAGCCGTTGCGGTCATCACGTCCTTTAAACGGTAGGTGATAAAAAATATGGCCAAAGGCCCGAATTCGGTAAGCAGACGTAAGAGCGAGGACATCGTTGCAAAATCTTGTTTTCTTAAGTAAATGTTAAATGGCATTGTGCTAATGATGGCATGTTCCTACAGCATTCACTGTGGGTGCACAAGTGGGGCGTACGAGTAATGCGAAGGAGCGGACGAGCTTGGAAACATCTGTGCTGATCGTTGAGGATGAAGTGGCCATTGTCACCTTGCTGCGCTATAATCTAGAGCGCGAAGGTTTTCGTGTCTATTCCACCGGGGACGGCGAAGAGGCCGTCGGCATGGTGCGGGACTATAAACCCGACGTGGTGGTGCTGGACTGGATGCTCCCTTCCATGAGCGGTGTGGACATCTGCCGTCAGTTGCGCTGGGATCCGGAAACGAAATCCACCCCTATCATCATGCTCTCGGCGCGCGGCGAAGAAGGAGATCGCATTCGGGGTCTGGACGCCGGCGCGGTTGATTATATTGTGAAGCCATTCTCTCCGGCTGAATTGGTGGCGCGCATTCGGGCTATCTTCCGCCGGTTTCGCCCTGCGCTTTCAGAAAAAATCCTCTCCTATGCCGGTATCAGCATGGATGTGGTAGGACACAAAGTCACCCGCGACGGGGTGGAGGTGCATTTAAGCCCCACCGAGTTTAGCTTGCTGCGCTATCTGCTGGAGCATCCGGGGCGCGTATTCTCCCGTGAGCAGTTGCTCGATTCCGTGTGGGGACATGATATTTACGTAGAGCTACGCACGGTGGATGTGCATATCCGCCGCCTACGCAAAGGCCTGGATTACGACGGGAAACAAGCAGACCTTATCCGTACGGTGCGCTCGGCAGGCTATGCGCTGGAGGAACTGCCGCCCGGCACAATACCGGAAGAAGCCTAGCCACGCCGCGGGTTTAAAAAACACACCCTCCCCTTATGTTTAAGGGAAGGGTGCTAAGTAAGCATTCTTTATGGATTAGTAACCCCTTCTTGAGCCGCCGCCGGAGAACATGCCTGAATAGTATTGCTGGCCATCGGAGATTCTAAATACTCCTAAGAACGTTTCATAGCCTTCGCCGTTGGCCTGACAAGTTTGCGTGGCCTCATCGAAGTAGGTACCTGATACAACATGCCAGCGCACCTCCCACTCACTCCATTGGTTCTGCGGAATTTCCGCCGCCGCCAACTGAATCAGCTGCACAACAACCGAACTGTAAACATTGGGGTTATAGGAGATTGCTTCGACCTCTTGGGAAAGTGGAACATGCCGCACTTCGCCATCGTTAAGGCAGGTTGTGGTATCGTCGAAGCTGTCGTACCCAGTATGCGTAACATACCCATTATTGAGCCCTGCGCTCGCCGCTGCCGGCCCCATAAGCGCCAGCGCGCCAACGGCTAAAATAGTTTTTGATTTTAATGAGTTAGTGTACATAGGATTCCTCATTGATGTATAAGCTGGAAAAATAGCTGTATTAAATCTCGGTAATAAAATCAATCAACTCACCCACGAGTATATAAATAAAATATTACAGTTTTATTACGGTTTCGTTTTTTCGGAAAATTTTAACCTAAAGTTCCCAAGCAGGATACGGTATACATTGCCCAGAAAATCTCTGTATGCTGTATAAACAGGAAAAATTCATAGAAAGAGCCGTCATGAAAAAAAACCTCCTCGTCATCGGCTCCGGTGGGCGCGAACACGCATTATGCTGGAAATTAAAGCAGTCCCCCCTGCTGGACAGGCTTTGGTGCGCACCGGGCAACGCCGGTATTTCGCAATCAGCTACTTGCGTAGAACTGCCCACACCAGCAGACATTATCAGGTTCTGCAAAGAAAAATCAGTGGATTTAGTCGTCATTGGCCCTGAACAGCCCCTGGTTGAAGGGCTGGCTGATGGCTTAAGGCAGGTGGGCATTGCCGTATTCGGCCCATCCCAGCAGGCGGCACAGCTGGAGGGCTCGAAAGCCTTTACCAAACGCCTGTGCCAGAAATACGGCATTCCTACCGCTGATTACGGCACGTTTACCGATCCGGCATCGGCCTTACGCTATCTGGAAGGAAAAACCTATCCGCAAGTCATCAAGGCCGATGGCCTGGCGGCAGGCAAAGGCGTGATGATCGCGCAAAACGCCCAGGAAGCGGAAAAAGCGATAACGGAAATCTTCTCCGGCACATTCGGCGCGGCAGGAGCCACCGTGGTAATCGAGGAATTCCTGGACGGTGAAGAGGTGAGCTTTTTTGCCTTATGCGATGGCAAAAACGTGGTGGAATTCGGCGCGGCGCAAGACCATAAGCGCGCTTTCGATGGAGATACGGGACCAAATACCGGCGGCATGGGCACTTACGCACCACCGCCAGTTTTTACCGAAAGTCTACGCGAACAGACCATGCAGCGCATTATTCTGCCCACCGTGAGCGCCATGATCAAAGAAGGCTTCCCCTTCCAGGGCGTGCTTTTTGCGGGACTGATGATCACCAAACAGGGCGTAAAGCTGCTGGAATATAACGCCCGCTTCGGCGACCCGGAAACACAGACGCTTATGCTCCGGCTGGAAGACGATCTTTTGCCGCTTTTAGACGCATGCGCCAAAGGAAGGCTTGCCGGTATGCCAACGCCGCGCATGAAATCGGAGGCAGCAGTATGCGTGGTGATGGCCACGTCAGGCTATCCGGGAGCTTACGTGAAGGGGAGTACGATAAGCGGTATTGCAGAAGCGGAAGCTGCGGGGGCGGTGGTGTTCCATGCCGGCACGGCGTTAAAGGACAAAGATATCATTGCCACCGGAGGCCGCGTGCTTGGCGTATCAGCGCTCGGCACCACCATTGCCAAGGCACGGGAGAGCGCCTACCGCGCCGTCGATACGATAGACTGGCCGGAAGGCTTCTGCAGGCGTGACATTGGCTGGCGAGCCATGCAGTAATACTAATTCGCAATCAATATATTGATTGCGTTACGCTGGCTGCGCCGCGCAA
>CAZRJZ010000204.1:0-3434 GCA_964600465.1 uncultured Rickettsiales bacterium | reverse complement strand
GGGAAAAAATACGTCTTTGTAAGGGATTGACCTGCTTGCATGCGGTAATCGCTCGGACTTTCTATTTCCAGCACGTTCATGCGCTCCTGCAAGAGCGCCGTCAACCTCTCAAAGCGTTCTTTCTGCACGCCGCCAGTGTAGATATGTGCTGGAGCCCGATTGGAAGTGGCCACCACCACCACGCCTGCCTCCAGTAGTCCTTCAAAGACTCTGAAAATGAGCGAGGCATCAGCCACATCGGGGGCCTGGAGTTCATCGAAGCACAATAAATCTATATCGGATACCGTTTCTTCCAGCAGGCGCATCAGCGGATCGCCAAGAGTGCGATTTTTAGCGCTCTCCAGTCTTAGCCGGTGCAGACCCGCATGAATCTCCTGCATAAAATGGTGGAAATGCACACGCCGTTTACGCTGCAGCGGCGCGTGGGTGAAAAATAAATCCATCAACATGGATTTCCCGCGCCCTACATCTCCCCAAATATAGAGGCTCTTCGGGGGGGGCTGAGATTTCCTGCGTAACGAAAAACGCTGCCTTTTTGTCTGCTGATTTGCCAGATCCCTATGCAACTCCTGCAAGGACTCAAGCACTTTCATCTGTCCGTTGTCCAGGCGTACCTTGCCGGCTTCCACCAGGGCGTTGTAGGCGGATTGAGGGCCGGACAGTTTAGGGGAAGCGGGTTGCGCTTTCATGGCGCGTGTTGTAAATCAATGACATGGAATTGGCAATTGCGGAAAACAAAGCGGCGTTAACTTCTTGTCTTGGCGTTTTGCGAAGGCAGGGCAAGCGCATTGCCCTGGTGCCAACGATGGGCGCTTTGCACGCCGGCCATGCATCGCTGATCCGTTATGCAAAATCCCATGCCGATGCAGTGGCGGTGAGCATTTTTGTTAACCCTAAGCAATTTGGCGCAGGCGAGGATTTTTCACGTTACCCGCGCACATTTGATTCTGATCTGGCGCTGCTTACAGCGGAAGGCGCAGACATTGCCTACGTGCCGGATGTAGCGGATATGTATGCTAAAAATGCGGTCACATGCATTCATGTTCCGGGTATTTCGGAGGGGCTTTGCGGCGTGGATCGGCCTGGGCATTTCGATGGCGTGGCGTTGGTCGTGACGAAGCTGCTGCTGCGCATGCTTCCAGATGTAGCGGTGTTTGGGGAAAAAGACTATCAGCAGCTTATGGTGATTCGGCGTTTAGTGGCGGATCTGGACATTCCCGTGGAGATTTTAGGCGCGCCCATTATCCGGGAGGCGGATGGATTGGCGCTCTCTTCCCGCAATCGTTATTTAGCGGAATCGGAGCGGAAGATCGCGCCGTTATTGTATCAGGTGCTGAATCGGACAGCGGCGTATTTGCGGCAGCACCCCTACAACGTGGATAATGCCCTGGCGGTGGCCGCCTATGATTTAAGCCACCAGGCCTTTGATGCAGTGCATTATGTTGAATTAAGAGCGGCGGAGAGTTTTACGCCGCTGGCGGTGCTCGATGCGCCGGCGCGGCTGCTTGCCGCTGTCCGGATAGGCAATACCCGGTTGATCGATAATGTCGCCGTGTAGAGGCGCTCTTAAGATTCCTTTAAGCAAATCACTTTAAAACAGGATTGTAGAAATTGAAAAGAACAGCTATAGTGACAGAGTTCGTGGTTTATACGGATGCGGAATTTTTCCTCGGTAAACAAGAGGTTGCTAGAAAAAAGCGCCCTTCTGCCGCGGGGACTTATGAGTGCCGGGTTGCCTTCAGCAAAGGCAGGCCAGCAGGCCATGGAATGCGTAACCTATTAGGAATTCAGCGGAATATTGACCATATACCATTTTAAATAACCCCAAATACTGACCATATACCGGCCATCGCCGATGATTTTTTGTATGAACCCATTGCAAGCTGTTTCAGTTGCCGCGCAAAAGCGCTTTATCTCTACCGTATCCTGCGCAGGATGGCGGAGTAGGTGCGTGCTTTCCATTGTAGCGCGACCTTATGGGTTCTATTCTTGGAATTCATCGGATTTAGCTTAAAGCGCCTGAGTGGTCAGTCCTTAATGCTTTGAGGAGGACTGAGATTATGACTAAACGCATGCTGATTGATGCGCTTCACCCTGAGGAAATGCGAGTTTCGATTGCCGATAACTCCCATATTTATGAATTCGACTTCGTTACTGCGACCAAAAAACAGATCAAAGGCAATATTTACCTCGCGAAAGTCACGCGGGTAGAGCCTTCCCTGCAAGCAGCGTTTGTAGAGTACGGAGGAGGGAAGCAGGGATTCTTACCCTTTTCTGAAATCCACCATGACTATTACCAGATTCCGCTTTCGGATCGGAAAAAGCTCATCGAGGAAGTGGAGCGGGAGCAGGCGCTGCTGGAAGAGGCGGAAGAAAAAGAATACCGGCAATATTCTTCTGAGGAACAGGAGTCGGAGAATGCGGAAGCGCTGGATGAAAGCTCCCAAACCGAAGAAGATGCCGGATTGGATGAGGAGAAGGACGCCCCCATCGCGTTTACCGTGCCTGCGTTTTCTGAGCAGGAGGTAGGCGCAGAAATTTCGGAAGAGGAAAGAACAGAAGAAGCCGAAGCTACTGCTTATCCGGTACTGGAGGCCGCGACTCAGGAAGTTGAACGTTCCGATACGATAGAAGACGCAGAAAATCCCTCCGAGGAAATGAAAGGGGAGGATGAGGCCGCCAAAAAAGAAGCCGCGAGCGAAGGTGTGGAAACCGTGGCTAACGACGAAGAAGCGGTGTCATCATCTCGTTCCAAGCGTGCGCCGTTTTTCAAGCGTTACCGGATTCAGGAAGTCATCAAGCGCGGACAAATTGTATTGGTGCAGGTGATCAAGGAAGAGCGCGGCAATAAAGGGGTTTCTCTCACCACCTATCTCTCGCTGGCGGGAAGATATTGCGTGCTTATGCCCAATTCCCCGCGTGATGGTGGCGTATCCCGGAAGATCTCCGATAACGAAACCCGCAAACGCTTAAAACTACTCATGGCAGAGATGAAAACAGCGCGTGGCATGAGCGTGATTATCCGTACCGCCGGTACTGACCGCACACGCACGGAAATCCGCCGGGACTTTGATTATCTTGCCAAGCTCTGGAATCGCATTAGGGAAGATACTTTGGCTGCCACGGCGCCCGCGCTTATTTATGAGGAAAGCAACCTCATTAAGCGCGCCATCCGAGATCAATACACCAGCGATATTGAAGAAGTGCAGGTAGAAGGGGATGCGGCTTATAAAGTGGCGCGTGATTTCATGAAAATGCTGCTGCCAAGCCATACGCCGCGTGTGAAGCATTATCGTGGCAATGTACCTTTGTTTTATGCGTATGGTATTGAAGATCAGCTGCTATCCATGCATGACCCGGTGGTGAAACTTAAAAGCGGCGGGTATATTGTAATTAATCCTACAGAAGCGCTGATCTCCATTGACGTGAATTCC
>CAZRJZ010000203.1:0-3455 GCA_964600465.1 uncultured Rickettsiales bacterium | reverse complement strand
AGCGTTGGCATGCTGTGATGGATGTAAACGAGTTTTATCAGCATACCGCTGAACAGTTGGAACGCGCCTTCAAAACAGCAGGATTTAATGTGGCCTTTCAGCAAGAAGGCAATAGCGTATGCTGTGTGGCCACGTTACGCGAGCGCAAGCAGGCGCAAACGCCCGGCGGCCCAGCGGGAGGACGCAAATAATGCTTTCCTTGCAATCCTCTGATGTACAGCTTCCGAAAGAAAACCAGCTCGCGCTGGCAGCGGCAGGACGGCGGCATTTTGAAGAACTGGAAAAAAAGATCGGCTCCAACGAGCCGGTTATCGACAGCTATGCGAACACCTGGGGCGATGAAGGATTGCGCCAGCGCCTTGAAGTCCTTACCCCGCATTGGCGCGGCCCCGTTTTAGTTACACCTTCTTCTACCAATGCGCTGAATACCGCACTAGAGCATACCTGCAAAGGCAAAACCCTGGCCGTTCGGATACCGTGCTATTTCGGCGTGTTGCGTCAGGCCAAGGCGTTAGGCATCGAGGTGAAGCAATGGGAAAAAGTGGAAGATTTAGAACGTATCGGCCATTTCGACACGGTATTAGTCACCAGCAATTTTACCTCGCCGGGCGGCAAATCATTGAGTGCCCCCGATAAACAGAAAATTGCCGCCGTAGCTAAAGACAATAATGCTTGGGTGATCGAGGATAATGCTTACGATCCGCTATGGTTTGAAAAGCCGCCTACGGCAGTTCCCGCCGATCCCGCGCGCCATATCTGCATCGGCAGCTTAACCAAAATTCTCGGCCCCAGCTATCGCTTAGGCTTCGTGCGCGGCGACGAGCAAGTGATAGAGGCGCTGCGCCGCGCGTCAATCACCGCCAATTTATCTGCTCCGCCGCTGGAGCAAATAGTGGCGCGCGAAGGGCTTACCGAACCAAACATGCAACGTCTGCGCGATTCACTGCGCGAGCGTACAGGAACATTACAACATGCGTTGGTAAAGCGATTTGGCGTCAGCGTCGATATGCCGGATGGCGGCCCATATGTGCAGCTCCCGCTGCCGGAAGGCACTGACGTTGCAAAGCTGGTGGAAACCGCAAAAGCAGGCGGCTTATTGATCGATGAGAATAAGCACCAATATACTGATAGCAAAAATAGGTCATATATACGGCTGCACGCGGGCTCTATCGAAGAAAAAGATATCGATAAGGCGGCGGATATTCTACATGCCGCTTTCAAAGAGATTTACCGCCCGGCATTAGGGCCAAAGCCGGTTGCGCCAGGCACGGTGCCGGATCGGAAATAACCATGTGTACCTATATCGTTCATCACGACAATACTTCCGCCACTCCGCTTATCGTTGCCACCACGCGAGAGGATGCGCCACAGCGCCCAACCTCGAAGCCATTTCTATGGGATAAGCCGGAATATTTCGCCAAATACACCCGGCAGGGTACGCTGCATCTCAATTTTGCGGAAGGCGATAATGTTGGGCGCTATATCGATGCCGGAATAACGGCATCGCAGGATGAAAAGCATGGAGGCACATTTCTCGGCACTAACAAGCATGGCGTATTTGTTGCCGTCAATAACCGCGAAAATAATGTTAAGTTCACGAATCGGCGCAGCCGTGGCGGGATAGTGCTGGATGGATTGACTTTTGCATCAGCAAAAGAAGCTGCAGAAACGCTTTATCCCATAGTGGTTAGCACTCAAGAAACGGCGGATAAAAAATACCCCTGCTTCAACTTAATTATTGCCGATGATAAAGACGCCTATGTCATCACCAATGCCCGCAAAGGCGACTTAACTGCTTCGGATAGCACGGTACTTAATCACCAGGATGCGGGCGATTTCAGCGTGGCGCTGGCCAAAATACATGAACGCACCGTTAGCTTTATCGGCGGCTATGATATTAACGACATGCCCAAATCCGTTCGCACACAAAAATTCCGGCCGATTTATGATGCTATGCCGCTACCCCAGGCGGGAAATGCCGCATCCTGGGGAGGCTGGCTTTCGCACATGGTACACCGCACGCAGGACGGCGATCCGTTTGAATATTCGATTGCCCAGCCGAACCCGAAATCACCTGAGAGCATCGGCAAAGGCGATCCCGATTGGATTACGATAGGCACGAATTTGCTAACCGCCAGCAAAACCAACACCGGCATGAATTATGACTGGATTGCTATGGATACTCCGCCGCGCGAAGGCAGAATGCAGGCGTTAAAAGTGACGCCGGAGGGAAATACGCCCATCGAATTATTTATGCACGGCGCCGAGCTGAGCATAAAGCCCTTGCGCGGCAGCCCTCCCAAATCAGCTTTAGGCTAATAACGCCTTACGCCAGCAGATGACGCAGGCGGATCGGTAACGTCCACCGGCTTAACCGGCTTACTTTTCATAAGCAGCCGAACGATTCTATCGCCTATGGCTTCGCCCACTTGATCTTTTGTCATTTCAGGCAATTCTTCATTGCCATCAGGTGTAACGAAGGTAACTTTATTGATATCTGATCCGCGCTTGACCATTGTTTCGCCGACTTGATTAGCGCAAATAAAATCCGCACCTTTCTTTTCCAGTTTGCCACGCGCATAAGTAAGCAGATCATGGGTTTCAGCGGCAAAACCGACAACGACAGCCGGGCGCTGGCTGGAGTGCGTACCCATCGTTTGCAAGATATCGGGGTTTTGAGAAAGCTGTAGCGTATGCGCTTCCCCTTCTCGCAGGGGTAAAGGTGTCGGTTGATGCGTTCCGAAATCCGCCACTGCCGCAACACCTACGAAAGCGTCGGCAGGAAGTTCGGCCACGGACGCATCGCGCATGGCTTTGGCGGAATCCACATGCACGGTACGAATATTCGCATGCGCCGGATCGGGCAGATAGGTTGGGCCGGATACCAGCACCACTTGCGCACCCATCTTGGCCAGGGCTTCCGCCACCGCATGGCCTTGCTTACCGGATGAGAAATTGGTTATGACATCGCCGGTGGCGCTAACAGGCTCCGCCGTAGGCCCGCTGGTAATGACGATTTTGCGTCCGGTTAGCTTACCCGTTGACGGAAGCGCCGATGCGCCCTGCTGGGCGGACGGAACAACCTGCGTATCCTTATGCTGTTCTGTTATCGACTGTATAGCTTGCGACAACGCCCTATCGCCCTGGCTAAACCATTGCTGTTGATTGTCATAGCCAGCGATAGTGCTTTCCTTGAATAAGCCGCGTAATCTGGTTTCGATATCAGCATTGCCCACCACTTCCATCGGCACCAGCGCACCGGCTTCTTTTTTCACTTTTAATTTATGTTCGGATTGCTGGGCGGCTTTAATAGCAGGAATATTCGCCAGCTGCACCACCGCATCATATTTTTGCCCGGCGCAATGCTGCTCGCACCCGGCCAGCAATTCATCCGTCGATCCGATTTTTCTGCCATCGACGGTATCAATAACATTAACACCGGATGGTTTAGGCGT
>CAZRJZ010000202.1:888-3482 GCA_964600465.1 uncultured Rickettsiales bacterium | reverse complement strand
TATAGCGATACGCAACGCCAAACCCAGAGAAACAGCCTATAAGCTCTCGGATGGAGGCGGTCTTTTCCTATGGGTTCAGCCTTCAGGCCGCAAATGGTGGCGTTATGCCTACCGCTATGACGGCAAGCAGAAGCTTTTAGCGCTTGGTATTTACCCTGAAGTGACGCTTGCAGAAGCAAGAGAAGCGCACATGAAAGCGCGGAAAACCTTAGCTTCCGGCATTGACCCGAATTTCGATAAAAAGGAAACGAAGCGCAAAATCCTACTCAACATGGAAAATAGCTTCGCGTCCGTAGCGCGTGAATGGCATGAAGTTAAACGCTCTGGCTGGGAGCCGCGCTACGCGGGCTTCATTCTAAAGCGCATGGAAGCCGATATTCTTCCGCATTTAGGACACCGCCCTATTAAGGACATCAGCGCACCGGAAATCCTATCGGTCATACGCATTATCGAAAAACGCGGCGCATTGGAAATGGCGCACCGTGCGCTAAAGCTATGCGGTCAGGTGTTTATGTTTGGCATCGTCACCGGACGCGCTGAACGCAATCCCGCCGCTGATTTAGAAGGCGCGTTGAAAACAGCAAAGACAGTCAATTTCTCTCACCTGAAAGAGCGTGAGCTTCCAGAGTTTTTGCAAAAGCTGGAAATCTATAAAGGCAATAGGCAATTCCAGTTAGCACTTAAACTGCTAATCCTCACCTTTGTACGCACCTCCGAAATACGCGGCGCGTTATGGTCAGAGATTGATTTCGATAAAGCGGAATGGCGTATTCCTGCCGAGCGCATGAAAATGCGCCGTGGCCATATTGTGCCACTCTCTCAACAAGCGCTAACAATACTAAAAGAGCTAAAGCTGATGAATGGCCATTGGCAATATGTATTCCCACACCCTTGGCGACCTATCAAATGCATGAGTGAGAATGGCATACTCAGCGTTATCTATCGCTTAGGCTATAAAGGCAAAGTCACAGGTCACGGCTTCCGTCACACCGCCTCAACTATTCTCAACGAAAACGGCTTCAATGCCGATTGGATTGAACGCCAGCTAGCGCACGTTTCCGGCAATAAGATACGCGGTATTTACAATCACGCGGAATATCTGCCGGAGCGCCGCAAGATGATGCAATGGTGGGCAGACCATATAGATAAGCTAGCAGCGAGTGAAAGCGAGAAAGCTCATGCAAAAGCGGTCTAGTGATGAAGTTTACGCGGATGTGGAAGCCGCACTAACTCCAGAATATCTTGAAAGGACATGTTCCCCCATAGGCTTTCCGAATGAAGGAGCGAAAAATAAATTCTTTAAACGCGTTATGCATGTCAGCAAGCGCTACGCCTATTTGATACAGGCAAACCCCAAGCGCTTAACGGAAGGCGCTCAAACCAAGCTGCTAAATGATTACAAAGCTGCGCTTCAAAATGTAAGTAGGCTTCATGCCGCTATTGATGCAGACAATCCAACAAGCTCGCGCCTCTACTCCGCCCTTAGAGAAGAATATAATAAATTGCCGATTCTAGCCCAGAAGGAGCTAGCATCTCATATCAATCATAACGGCTATACAATGAGCGTTTTTCTAAAGCTTATTGATTTGCTCACTACGGCTTGCGACACCGCAAATGAGCAAGAAGGCGGATTTAAATCCGATCTCTCTAAAGAATTCCTTGTCGGCTGGCTTATGGGAATTCGATTGCTGTGGCCGGATGACGGTCACATTAAGTTTGGACTTGGTGACTACTTGGAGCAGTTAGGAGATTATAAATCTGCCTCAGCCGATATTTTATACAGTATTCTTTCTAAAATAGATGAAACTGTTGAAAGAAAATATCTCTGTAATCTAATGAAGAGAATGACGGAAAAGGATGAAAAACAAGTACCTGCAATTTATTTCTTTTTGGAAGAGATAGATTTGCAGGGCATGCCCGTTGTGCATGAGTACTGACTAGTTCATGCTTGTCTCCAGTAGGAATTACGGAGACATAAACAATGACAACAGCATCCATTAAATCAGGCTCAGAGCGCATCTTGCGCCTTCCCGAAGTAATCGAGCGCACTGGCTTAAAGCGCTCCACCATTTACCTACGCATTAGCGAAAATGCTTTCCCTAACCAAGTATTCCTTGGGGAACGCAGCGTAGGCTGGCTGGAAAGTGAAATCAGCGAATGGATAGCAAAGCGCGTTGCTTCGCGCCGAGCTTCCACCAATCCACCATAAACCAAATCAACGAGCTTTACCCATGAAGGGCTGACCGCACTTTATGGGGTTTGGGGGTGACCTCTCCACTGTGACATGGGCAAAGTGGGCGGCAGTGGAGAGCACTCCAAAAAATCTA
Organism: uncultured Rickettsiales bacterium; assembly: GCA_964600465.1. Classification (GTDB taxonomy): domain Bacteria; phylum Pseudomonadota; class Alphaproteobacteria; order Rickettsiales; family SXRF01; genus CAYMDD01. Next base: position 1,155 of record CAZRJZ010000202.1, on the reverse strand, counting down.
ACACAGCGCAAAAAGCTTCGTCACCCCGAAACCTAAGCGGTCTCGGCGCGAAGCGCGCTTGTGCCTAAATCAAACTATTTTTATGGAGAGTATTATGAATATCGGAAAACTAACTAGGTTCAAATCTGACTCGGAAGAAAACAACATACTGTTTACAGGAGTTCTACATACGATGGAGTTTTCCATCGAGTATTTTGAGCTTATTTATAACCCTTACAGAAGCCCAAATAGTAAACGGCCTGATTACTTAATTTATGGCCGCAACGC
>CAZRJZ010000202.1:0-878 GCA_964600465.1 uncultured Rickettsiales bacterium | reverse complement strand
AGAGATAAAGTTGAAATTGGCGCGGGATGGCATCGTGAATTCATGCGAGACGGCATTAAAGGTGAGATGATTTCCCTCACGTTTGATGATCCCAGCTTTAAGAATTCTATCAATGTGACGGCATTTAAAGGCGAAGACTATGATTGCTGGCCGCTTACATGGAAGCGTGAACGCTCAAAACCCGCCGTATAACTCAATATACCACCATGACCCCGACCTGTAACACGGGGTCATGGTGATACATAAGGAATACTCTTATGAAGAAAATATACCAAAACTTTGATGGGTTAGACATGACGTTTCAATGCGCCATACCACGCCACATCTTAAACAGGCTTGAAGCCGCACAAAATCAGGCTGTAGAGCAGAAAAGAGGAATTATTATTACTCTCGGTAAAAGCGAAATCCCCGTGGAGGTAGCACACAACGGCATGAAAGGCGGCTACACCTATCGCTTCGATACGGGACTTGATGGTCAAATATGGGCGATTGCCAACCAAGAAAGCACTGAGCGCTATAATGTAAAAGTGTCAGTCAAAAGCCTTTGCCTCGCACTACATGGCTATCATAAAACGAGAAATAAAATCCTCAATTTTTTGATAAATGAATTAAATGCATTTCCCCCCAAAGGCAGGATTAGGCCATTAGAGCGCGTAAGCCGCTTTGATTATTGTTTTGATTTTATTGCAGACGATAATTTTATCCCTAACCCCAAATGTTTTTTGACGCATAATAAATGCAAAAAGAAATATCAGGGTAAAATTCCTATTACGGAATTAGATTTTATTTGCATGGATGAAGGAAAAGAAATTGAAACAATAACAATTGGCAAAATGCCAAATCGCCAAATTACCATTTATCAAAAAACAAAAGAAATT
>CAZRJZ010000201.1:0-3497 GCA_964600465.1 uncultured Rickettsiales bacterium | reverse complement strand
AGATTTTGGGGTATTTCCCTGATCAGGGAAAAGCGGAGGCAATTGAAAAGGCCTGCTTGGAAATGGCTGAAGGATTGCTCAACCAACACATTGTTGTGGATGCGTTGCAGGGCGGGGCAGGCACTTCGACCAACATGAACGTGAATGAAGTGATTTCCAATCGCGCCATTGAGCTTTCCGGCGGGAAGATGGGCTCTAAATCCCCCGTTCATCCCAATGACCATGTGAATATGGGGCAATCTTCCAATGATTCTTTCCCTACTGCCATGCATATTGCGGCGGCGCAAGAGATTACACATTCTTTGATTCCTTCTTTAAAACATCTTCATAAGGCGCTGATAAAGAAGCAAGAAGAGTTCAATGATATTATTAAAATTGGCCGTACGCATTTGCAGGATGCAACACCGCTAACCTTAGGTCAGGAATTTTCTGGTTATGCCCATCAGATTGATTACTGCATCACTACGTTGGGCGAAAAAGGCGTGTTGTGTCCGCTTTTAGACCTTGCGCAAGGTGGCACTGCCGTGGGTACGGGATTGAACGCCAAAGCGGGATTTGCTGAAAATTTTGCCAAGGAAGTGGCCAGCATTACTGGATTACCATTCCGCACCGCGCCTAATAAATTCGCCGCGCTTGCCTGTCACGATCCGCTGGTGGATGCGCATGGAGCGCTGAATACGCTGGCGGTGGCGCTGATGAAGATCGCCAATGATATTCGCCTGCTTGGCTCCGGTCCGCGTTGCGGTTTGGGCGAGCTTTCGCTTCCTGAAAACGAACCCGGTTCTTCCATCATGCCGGGAAAGGTGAATCCCACGCAGTCCGAAGCCATGACCATGGTGGCGGCGCAGATTATCGGTAACCAGACAGCGGTGAGCGTGGCGGGATCGAACGGGCATTTCGAGCTGAACGTGTTCAAGCCGGTGATTATTTACAATGTGTTGCAGTCCATTCGTTTGCTTGCCGATGCGGCCGTTAGTTTTACTGATAACTGCGTGGCGGGTATTGAGGCCAACCGCGAGCGCATTGCCGGGCTTATGAATGAATCCCTGATGCTGGTGACGGCGCTGAATCCGCACATTGGTTATGACAATGCTGCCAAAATCGCCAAAAAGGCGCACAAAGAAGGCACATCCTTAAAAGCGGCCGGTATGGCGCTTGGGTTGCTTACCTCAGAGCAATTTGATCAGTGGGTGCGCCCGGAGACTATGCTGGGGCCAAAGGGGTAATCAGCCGTTTCGCAAGAGCTGCCGATGATTGCCTAATTCCCGAGTAGAAATTTCAATCCGCATACTTCCGTGGTCGCTGACACATTGTAGCGGGCCGTGTTTTCGTTGCTGCTGTCGGCGCAGGAAGCCAGATAAGCGGGTTTCCAGGTAATGATTTGTCCTTTGGAGGGCAGGCCGTCATCGGCTTTGATATCCAGCAATTCCGCTTCCGACGGCGACAACAGTCCGCCACAGACGCCGGCGGAGCTGAAATTGCAGAAATCAAAGCTATGAACGGTGACGGGGAAAACATCCGTGGCGCCGCTAACATAATAGTTATGACGCATTTGCAAGGTGGCATTCTTAATCCGCGTGGCGGGTGCGTTAACGCTAGCGATGGGATGCGTGGCGCTTAAATTCCCTTGTGCGCCTGTGTATGCCCCCTCAATCATGGACGCGTTGCTTAAGTGTTGCCAGAAACGGTGGACTTCATAGGGGTAAGTATTGCCGACATTATCGTAGACGCGGCCATCGCCGTTGCCGTTACAGGTGGCTGTTTTCGGAGTGGTATTGTAGGCGGTTCCCGGGCAGGTGGTGTCTGATCCCCAAATGGTTTCCGCATTGGCCATATCGCCGGGCAGGGCATTGTATTTTTTCTGGAATATGTCCACCGCTGCCGCGTAGCGCTGGGTTTGGGCGATAATGGAAAGCAATTCCGATTGGCGGATCATGCTCTTTGCTCCCAAGATGGTGGCGGCGATGAGCGCGATAATCGTAATGACTATGGAGAGCTCAATAAGCGTAAATCCCGATCGAAGGGGCATATGAGAACGGCGGACATGCGGCATGGTGCCATTTTACCACCGGAGTTTTAACGGATACTTAATATTTGTACGGCATGAATGGCGCAAGAAGAGGAAAACGGCTGCTGACACGCGGGTCTCTGCCATGCTCTTCTTAAAATACCCCCTATTGAAATAGGTTCCGCTCTCCAAAATTTCCCTTGCGTTCTGGGGCCGGCTATGAAAGACAGGAGTATTATATCTTGTAAATCATAGGCTTATGTTGCGGTGCACAATAATCGCAATCAATGAGCATCGTTAACCCGCAGGAAATATTTCGCATGTCCAAAGAAAAAGACCAGATCACAGATGCTGAGGCTCTTGCCTATCATTCTGAAGGCTCGCCGGGGAAGCTCTCGATTCTTCCGACAAAGCCGCTCATGACGCAGCGCGATCTTTCGCTCGGTTATTCTCCAGGCGTGGCGGTGCCGTGCCTGGCGATAGAAAAAGATCCGCTGAAAGCCTATGACTATACGGCGCGCGGCAACTTTGTGGCGGTGATCTCCAACGGAACCGCGGTACTGGGGCTTGGCAATCTCGGCGCGCTTGCCTCCAAGCCGGTGATGGAAGGCAAGGCGATCCTATTCAAGCGCTTTGCCGATGTGGATGCAGTGGACGTGGAAGTGGACACCACCGACGTGGATGAATTCGTAAACTGCGTGCGTCTGCTGGGGCCGAGCTGGGGTGGCATTAACCTGGAGGATATTGCTGCGCCGGAATGTTTCATTATCGAGTCGCGCTTGCGTGAATCTATGGATATTCCCGTGTTTCATGACGATCAGCATGGCACCGCCATTATTACGGCCGCAGCGCTTATTAACGCGGCTCATCTGACTGGGCGTAAGTTTGAGGATATTAAAGTGGTGGTGCTGGGCGCCGGATCCGCCGGAATTGCATGCCTGGAGCTGATTAAGAAAATGGGAATCCGGCACGAAAACGCGTTGCTTGTCGATAAAACCGGCGTGATTTATGAGGGGCGCACGGAGGGTATGAATCAGTGGAAGTCCGCCCATGCGGTAAAAACCGATAAGCGCACGTTGGAAGATGCGCTAAATGGCGCCGATATGTTTATGGGACTGGCGGCAAAGAATGCTGTAACGAAAGAAATGGTAAAAAGCATGGCACCGAAGCCAATCATTTTCGCCATGGCAAATCCGGATCCGGAGATCACGCCCGAAGAAGTGCATTCCGTGCGTTCGGACGCTATTGTGGCCACGGGGCGTTCGGACTATCCCAATCAGGTGAACAACGTGATGGGCTTTCCTTATATCTTCCGCGGCGCGTTGGACGTGCGGGCTTCACAAATCAACGATGAAATGAAAATCGCTGCGGCGGAGGCAATTGCTCGTCTGGCGCGCGAAGATGTGCCGGAGGAAGTATCGGCCGCTTACCGTGGGCGCAGGATGCATTACGGTTCGGAGTACATTATTCCTGCACCATTTGATCCACG
>CAZRJZ010000200.1:0-3505 GCA_964600465.1 uncultured Rickettsiales bacterium | reverse complement strand
ACAAGCGGCGCATCCGTTGGTATCGGCTTTGCCATTCCGGCAAATATGGTCAAATCCGTGTTGGAAAGCGCGGTGAAAGACGGGCGCGTAGTGCGCGCCTGGCTGGGGGTCGCGGTGCAAACGGTTACGGCGGATGTGGCGGAGTCTTTGGGCATGGGCGCTCCGCGCGGGGTGATTATAACCGCCGTTTCTCAAAAAAGCCCCGCAGAGCGCGCCGGCCTGCAAGTGGGAGACATTATCCTCTCCATTAACGGCAATGAAATCAATAATGAAAATGCCTTGCAATACCGCATCGGCACTGCCGCCGTTGGCGAAGCGGAAGAGTTGCTGCTCTTGCGCAGGGGCGTCACGCAAACCGTGAACGTAGCGCTGGATTCCGCGCCACAAAGCAAGTTAGAGTCGCTTACATTGAAAGGAAAGCACCCCTTAAACGGAATCGTGGTGGTAACGCTTAACCCGGAAATTTTAGAGGAATTCCAGGCGGAAAATATTCCCGCCCAAGGAGTCATGGTTATTGGCGCCACGGCGGATGCGCCGCTGGGCGGCAGCTTAAGCAAGGGCGATCTTATTGCCGAGATCAACGGCACAAAAATCACCTCCGCCGCCCAATTGCAAAAACTACTGGAAACGGCGCGCCGCAGCTGGCAGATTGTGTATAAACGCGGCAACAGCATCATGACGCTCACGGTACGGCGGTGAGCCGGTTCTTATGCCACCAGGATCTGCTGTACCGAGCAAGTCTAAAAACTATTGTTCTGCAATGGATTGCAGTTTTTACGCACCATTTTTGCTGTACCGAGATTCTGGTACAGCAGAAAATCCTGCTTTGACATTCTCAAATTTGTCTAGGTTTTCTGCGGGGGAGAATGGTGCCCGGAGCCGGAATCGAACCAGCGACACAGGGATTTTCAGTCCCTTGCTCTACCAACTGAGCTATCCGGGCATAAGCGCAAAATGAGGTAGGTTTATAGAATGCACGCGCCTGTTTGTCTAGAAACTTTCGTTTTTATACTGCCCCCTTGCCGCTGCGCCGGGGCCGAAACGGCGAATCGGCGCCTGATTTCCACGGCATTTCTCTGTGACTCGCCTGCGAAACGGTACTAGAAATTGTGCGTACTGAAAATGGTGCGGGTATAAGGCGGCATGCTCACTACATCCGGCATAGCGTAGGCCTGCTGGATGCTATCCGCCTGCGCCTGTTGATTACTGCATGCGCTAAGCGTTCCCATTAACAGCAATGATATTACGGTGATTTTTAATATCCGAGTATCCATATACCCTCACTGGGTTTATCTAATATATCGACTTGATAGCCGATATTTAGCTATATACCCCCTGCATACATTAAACGGTAATGCATATTATTATCCGCCGCCATGCGTGAAACGCATAGGTGCGCTATATACCATATAGCTGTATATTTATTTATTATACTTATGCTTAATTACTAGAATATGAGACTCGATCCTGGAAATCATCCGCTCCATACTCACCAACAGGGCGCGCATAAAGCAGAGCGCCGTACGCAAGAGCAATCGATTGAAGCCGTTCCATTACCGCTTCATCTCCTTTAAAACGTATGTGCTTGTGGCCATCGGCGAGTGCGCCGAGGCAAAATCCCGGGCTATCACCGCAATCAATAATAAAGCGGTATGAAACCCCCGGCGCCTCTTTTACCGCTCTTTCCACCATACGCTTCAAGTAAAGACTGCCGCAATAAGCAATTGCCCCTGGAGCGCTTTGAAGCCAAGCTTCCTTCCCTGCCTGAGCCGCTTCCCGAAGCGCGTGCGCCGCTTGCTCTGCGGAATGGACAATAATCACGCGGACCGGTTCGCGCATCTTTTCACGCCGCTCGCTGCGCCTGCGCGCATAGCGCATGCAAGCCGGGCAATTGTTTTCCTTCCAGCCATTCTAAAAAAGCGCCGCCTGCGGTGGAGAGATAAGTAAATTCATCGGCAAGCCCGGCATGGGCAATAGCAGATACCGTATCGCCTCCGCCCGCCACCGATTTCAGGCTGCCGCTTCGGGTGAATTTTGCTACCAGCTGCGCCATGGCATTGGTTCCACAATCAAAAGGGCTGGTTTCAAAAGCGCCTAATGGTCCATTCCAAAGAGCCGTTTTGCAACCCTGCAATTGCCGTGCATAACAGGTCATACTTTCCGGCCCCACATCTACAATCATATGGTCCTTCGGCAGCTCCGCAATATCACATACCGTGGCGGCTGCATGCGCTTGCAGCGCTTTTACCGCAACAACATCCGTAGGCAGCAGCACCTCGCATCCTTCTTTAGACGCGTGTTTCAGAATATTCTTCGCGGTTTCCCGCAGATCTTTTTCCACCAAAGAACGCCCGACGCCGCACCCTCTGGCCAACAAAAAAGTATTCGCCATAGCACCGCCGATAATCAGCTTATCGACTTTCGGAATTAAGTTCTCAAGCAACGCAAGCTTCGTAGACACCTTGGAGCCGCCAATAATCGCCACCGACGGTTTTTGTGCACTTGAAAGCAAAGATTCCAGGTTTTCCACTTCTTGTTGCAACAATCTCCCGGCAGCGGAAGGGAGATATTTCGGAAGCCCTGTAATGGATGCATGCGGCCGATGCGAACAGGAAAAAGCATCGTTAATGTAGACATCTCCTAAACCTGCCAGTTCACGGGCGAATAAATCATCGCCGCCTTCTTCTCCGGCATGAAAACGTAAATTCTCCAGAAGTAAAAATTGCCCCTTTTTTAATTTTGCCACTGCATCCTTAGCCGCAGCTCCTATGCAATCCACCCCGAACAGAATCTCCCGACCCTCAAGGGCGTTAGAAAGCGCATCCACCAGCGGCGCAAGCGACATGGCAGGAACGAATTTTCCTTGAGGCCTCCCTAAATGCGAAAGAATCACCACCCTGGCGCCTTTCTTAGAAAGCTCCGCCAGCGTAGGGAGCAGACGTACCACGCGTACATCATTAGTGACGCGCCCTCCTTCCATGGGCACGTTCAGATCGGTACGCACAAGAGCCGTTTTGTCACGAACCTCAAAATTATCCAACGTGGGCAGCGGCAAGATATTCACGCGCCACTCCAAAGCCTGGCCACATCCAGCATACGGTTGGAGAAGCCCCACTCGTTATCGTACCAGCTGGCCACACGCACGAAGCGCTTGCCGGTAACATAGGTGCCGGATGCATCTACAATGCTGCTATAGGGATTTTGGGTGTAATCAATTGAAACGAGCTTCTCATCATCCACCATCAGCACGCCTCGCATGGCTCCTTTTGCGGCATTTTTTAAAATCTGATTGATTTCGTGCTTGTCCGTATCCCGCATGGCCTGGAAGGCAAGATCCACCAATGAGACGTTTGGCGTTGGCACCCGGATCGATACCCCGTCCAGCTTCCCCTCCAGCTCCGGAAGCACCAATCCCAATGTTTTTGCCGCTCCGGTAGAAGTAGGAATCATCGAAAGCGCCGCAGCGCGGGCGCGCCGTAAATCCTTGTGGCTGCCGTCTACCAGA
>CAZRJZ010000199.1:0-3534 GCA_964600465.1 uncultured Rickettsiales bacterium | reverse complement strand
GTGCGCCGGCGGATGGCGCAAAGGATTTGCATTTTGCTATCCGCCGTGAAAAAGGCGGTAACTTCCTGATCGGGAAAGTATCTCTGGAGCAGCTTTTGGTGTATGCGTTTTCCAATATGCGCGGCCACCCGAATACCCCGGCGCTTGCAGAGCCTGCCGCAATTCCTGCGGATGATACGGCTGCATCGTCGATGCAGCCTTCTTCCGGTGCGCCCACCGCGTCGGAAACGCCTGTCGCCCCTCCTGCTTCCAATCCTTAAAGATGCCCGGAGCCTGAACGTTGTCTTCCGCTAAGTCTTCACGTGCTTCCATCGCGCTTCCTGCGTGGGATTTGTCGGATCTTTACCCGGGCATAGATTCTGAGAAATTGGCCCGCGATTTTGCCTTAGCCGAAAGTAAAGCCATTGCGTTTGAAGAAACCTATGGCGGAAGGATAGAGAAAATTCCTGCTGAGGAGCTGCTTGCCGCTATAGTGCAATATGAGACTCTGCAGGAACTAATCGGGCGCATCGGCAGTTACGCGCATTGGTTTTTGCCGAGAATATGAGCGATGCGGTCAACGGCCAATTTTATCAAAACACGCAAGAACGTCTTACCGATATTTCATCGCGGATGCTTTTTTTCTGCCTTTGTCTGAACAAAATACCCGAAAAGGAGATGCAGCAAAAACTGACCCATGTTCCTTTACAGCGTTATGCACCGTGGTTGCGGGACGTACGGGCCATGAAGCCTTATCAACTCTCCGATGAACTGGAGAAAATGTTACATGAGAAAAATGTGGTGGGCGCCGCCTCCTGGACTCGCCTCTTCGACGAAACAATCGCATCCTTGCGTTTTCCCATCGGTCAGAAAAAGATGACCGAACCGGAGGTGTTCAACTTACTCACCTCCAAAGAACCTCAAGCGCGTAAAAAAGCGGCGCTCTGCATTGGCGACACCTTTAAAGCGCACGCGCCGCTCTTTACATTAGTAAGCAATACGTTGGCTAAAGATAAAGAAATAGAAGACCGGTGGCGTGGGTTTAAGCGTCCCATTTCCTCGCGCAATGTCGCTAATCATATTGAAGATGAGGTGGTAAACGCCTTAATCGAGGCAGTGCGCCATAATTACGCGCAGCTCTCCCATCGGTATTATAAGCTGAAAGCGCGCTGGTTTGGCCGACGTACACTGGAGTATTGGGATAGAAATGCGCCGCTGCCATTTGGCGTTGAGAGGCATTATGACTGGGCGGAAGCAAGGGAAGTGGTGCTTACCTCTTACCGCAATTTTTCTCCGACTATCGCTGAAGTTGGCAAGCGGTTTTTTGATAAAGGCTGGATTGATGCGAGGGTCAAGGCGGGTAAATCCCCGGGCGCGTTTGCGCATCCTACCGTGCCGTCCGCTCATCCGTACTTATTGCTGAACTACCAGGGAAAAACCCGTGATGTCATGACGCTTGCGCATGAGCTCGGCCATGGTGTGCATCAAGTTCTGGCGGCAGGGCAGGGCGCCTTAATGGCCGATACGCCCCTTACATTGGCAGAAACTGTCTCGGTGTTCGGTGAGCAGCTTACTTTCCGGGAGATAGTGCGGCGTGAACCGGATGCGCGTAAGCGCAAAGCGCTGATTGCGGGTAAAGTGGAAGACATGATTAACACCGTGGTGCGTCAGGTAGCATTCTGTGAGTTTGAAATTCGTCTGCATGATGCCCGCCGCAAGGGTGAGCTCACCACCGAACAGATTTGCGCTATCTGGATGGATGTGCAGTCTGAAAGCTTAGGCCCTGCGATTAAGCTGCATGGAAATTACAAATATTTCTGGACTTATATTCCACACTTTATTCATTCCCCATTTTATGTCTACGCCTATGCGTTTGGCGATTGCCTGGTAAATTCGCTTTATGCTTCCTATCAGGAGGAATCTGCCAAGGGCAAAGCCGGAGATTTTGAGAAGAAATACATCCGCATGCTCGAGGCAGGCGGCACTTTCCGTCATAAGGAGCTGTTGGCGCCGTTTGGCTTAAATGCGACAAAACCCGATTTCTGGCTCAAGGGCCTGGAGGTTATTTCCAGTTTTATTGATGAGCTGGAGGGTTGATTCTATGAGATGCTCCCCAAAATTTGAACCAAGTCATACTACCCTACAGTAGTGTGTAGAGTCAATTTGCTATATACCGATTGCATTGGAATTATACCATTTCTCGATCAATACATATGGAGAAATGGTATTCAAAACCGTCGCCGAAAGCGGCGGTTTTGCGGGGCGAAGCCAGCGTAACGCAATCAATATATTGATTGCGAATTAGTATTACTGTGCGGCTAATACATGTCCGACCAGATACAGCGATCCGCAAATGAGCACGCATGAGGCGTCCTTGCAATAGTCTCTCCTCCTTCGAGGGAGGGGGAGACTACTTATCAGTTGCAGCGCTTCCCACACGGAGGTTGCGCTTTTTGAGAGGATTCCTTTTTCTTGAGCAATATCTGCTATGGCTTGCGCGCTGTAGGCGTTTGCCTCATCGGGAATGCTAACGCCGTAAAGACGGTCTGTTACTTCCGCCAGGGGCGTTAAAAAGTTTTTTAAATCTTTATTTGCAAGCATGCCGCAAATGAGAATAAGGCGAATGCCTTGTTCCTTCGCCCAGCGTGCAAGCATTTCTGCGGCGTGAGGATTGTGTCCGCCGTCTAGCCAAAGTTGCGCGCCGGGGGGGAGGAGTTTCTGCCATGGATGATGATGGAGCCGTTGCAACCGCCCCGGCCAGTGGGCATTGGCCAGGCCTGCTTCGATATCTGTCAGCGAAATTGGAAACGCGTTGCGTAACTGCTCTATGCATGCGACAGCCGTGGCGGCGTTTTCATATTGATGCCGTCCTTCCAGGCAGGGCTGAAGCAGAATTTTCTTATTTGCAGAGCAGTAGAATCTTTTCCCGTTTTCTTCCTTGATCCGCCATTCTTTTGCATAACGCCAAAGCGGGGATTTTTTACTGTTTGCAATGGTTTTTATTGCATCCAATGCTTGTGGCGCTTGTTTGCCTACGATGCAAGGAACGTGAGGCTTGATAATCCCGGCTTTTTCAGTGGCTATGAGTGGTAACGTATCGCCTAAGAATTCACAGTGATCCAGCCCTACGGGCGTGATTACGGTAAGAAGCGGGGAGGGAATAACATTGGTGGCGTCTAATCTGCCGCCTAAGCCAACTTCCAGCAGCAATACATCCGCGTCATGTTCTGAAAAAGCCAGGAATGCCGCAGCGGTAGTGGCTTCAAAAAAAGTGGCGGGCGTTGTGAGCGCCACTTTACGTACATGTTTTAGGTGACGCAGCAACGCGTCATCCGTGATTTCTTTTCCCGCAAGTGCGATGCGTTCATGAAAGCGTACCAGATGCGGTGAAGTATAACAATGTACACGATAACCTGCTTCTTTAAAAATAGCGTTTAAATAAGCAACCAATGAACCTTTCCCGTTAGTGCCTGCAACATGGATCACGGGCGGAAGGCGGCGTTCGGGATTTCCAAGTGAGGAAAGCAAAGCCTCCATGCGCGCAAGCCCAAGGCC
>CAZRJZ010000198.1:0-3590 GCA_964600465.1 uncultured Rickettsiales bacterium | reverse complement strand
GGCGGTTTTGCGCGGCGCAGCCAGCGTAACGCAATCAATATATTGATTGCGAATTGGTATAAGTAAAAAACGCTGTGCACGGCCGAGGATGAGTGGCGCTTTTTTTAAGCTGCATCTAGGCCAAATGCGGTATGTAGTGCGCGAATGGCCAGTTCGACGTATTCTTCCGCCACAAGCACGCTGATTTTGATCTCAGAGGTGGAAATTACAATAATATTAATGTTTTTCTCCGCCAAGGCCTTAAACATGGTTCCGGCAATGCCCGCATGGCTGCGCATTCCAACGCCAATGACCGATATTTTGGCCACACGCGTATCGGTATGCAGGGTTTTGTACTGAAGCTGCGCTTTGGCTTTATCCACCACCGCCACAGCGCGCTCCGCATCCGCTTTTGGCACGGTGAAGGTAATGTCGGTTGCGCCGCCCCCTTCGGTCACGTTTTGCACAATCATATCCACGTTAATGCCTGCATCGGAAAGGGGGCCAAAGAGCTTAGCCGACATGCCGGGCACGTTCTCAATGCCGGTCAGAGAGATCCGGGCTTCGTCCCGGCTGTAGGCAATACCGGTGATGCGCTGTTGTTCCATTAATTCCTCCTCATCTACGAGTAACGTTCCGGGTAAATCGTTAAAGCTGGAAAGCACCTGCACGCGTACGTGGTGATTCATGGCCATTTCCACCGAGCGGGTTTGCAACACTTTCGCGCCTAACGACGCCATTTCCAACATTTCCTCGTACCCAACTTTTTCAAGCTTGCGCGCGGCAGAAACAATGCGGGGGTCGGTGGTGTAGATGCCGTCAACGTCGGTGTAAATATCGCAGCGGTCTGCATTCAACGCTGCCGCAATGGCCACGGCGGAAGTATCGGATCCACCACGCCCCAGCGTGGCAATGCGATCATCCGGCGCTATTCCCTGAAAGCCCGCAATCACTGCCACTTCTCCTCTGCCAAGCGCCGCACGCAATGCGTTCGCAGAAATGTCGCTGATACGCGCTTTGCCATGCGCCATGTCTGTTTTGAGCGGAATCTGCCAGCCTGCAAATGAACGGGCGCTAATGCCTATTTCTTGCAACGCAAGCGCGGTTAAACCGCACGTTACCTGCTCACCAGAAGACACCACCTGGTCGTACTCCGCCCAGGCTTCCGGTGTAGTGAGCACAGAAAGCTGCTGCACATAATCCACCAGCTGATTGGTAACGCCTGACATAGCCGAAACCACCACAACCACCTGGTTGCCCAAATCACGCTCACGCTTTACCTTCTGCGCTACGTTGCGAATGCGCTCGATGTTGGCCACCGAGGTGCCGCCGAATTTCTGTACCACAAGCATGAGCGCGCATTTATCTCCAGTCAAAGATTACGTGCGGTAAAATGCGCAATAACGCATGGATTGTCAATAACTAACCGAGCATTCCAGCCATCATCTCGAAGCAAAACAGCCTTGATCCGATCGCGAGCACGGCCATCCAGACATGCTCGGCACGTACATCAAGTATCTTCAAGACCGCTCTGCGCCACGCTTGCGGGGCTTGGTCTTGATACTATGTGGCCGAGCGATACAATCAACCAACTGCAAATAATGAGCTTTTTTGCAGACCGTTTTTTGTCTCATTTACCCTGGCCGCGTACATTCACCGGGAGAGAACTTGACAAGGCGACGGGGTTTCTGTACTACCGATCACGTTACTACGATGCCGCAATCGGGCGGTTTGTTGGCCAGGATTCGATCGGGTTCAGAGGAGGGGATGAAAACCTCATCGCTACGTCGCAAATCAGCCGACTATTCTTGCCGATCCCAGTGGGCTTGCCGTTGAAGCACCGGGTTTCTGGGAGGGACTAATACCGGTATGGGGGTCTGGTCGTACGGCGCTCCATGACTTCGGATGTGGGCACTGGGGTTGGGGACTCTTCGACTCATTGCTAGCTGTTACCGATGTGTTCTTGGCCCGATCCTTGCTCGTCGGCTTAGGCGAGGGATTACTCAAGAATGAAGGCGTAAATGCAGCATGGAATAATTTCAGAAGATTGTTGGCTGACGAAAGTGGCGCGGTCGGGGGACGGGTTAACAAGTTGGGTCCAGTAGCGAGCGACGCTCCTCACACTGTGTTCAAGACCGACCCGGCAACTGGTCGTATTTCAGGACATACTGAGTTCAGTGAAGGAGGATTACCGGTTAAGCGTTTTCGTGGTCAAGGTGGACCTCACGGCGGAGTAGAGCCTCCATTTATTCTAGAGCCCAAGCCAGGCAAGGGTGCCGGATCACAGCCGAAAGTACCGCGAAATCCATTTCCTTGGGAATTGCCGCCCGGCTATTAAACTGTGCAACGGTTGCTTTACAGAAGGAAGGTTTATTATGAAAGATGGCGAGATCGTTAATCGTGTCGCGAAGAAATATAAAATTTCAGATGTAGTCAATTTTACACCCTTAGACCTGATTCATAGGATTGGTAGCCCTTTGCAGGCAATATTGTATGGGCGTCTTTTTTGGCAAAATTTCATTGAATATAAGGAGATGATATTTAGTGAATATACTTTAGATGATGAAGGTGATATGCAAAATATCGACAATGTGTTAAAATCCAATAATTTTGACCGCTCGCGGACAGAGCATCAGATGAATATTATAGAAATACCGTCATTATTCGGTAGCCAATTAGGGGAGACAACCGACGAAGAAGATATTGAGCTCGCCTCGCTCTTGGCCGAAGTCTGGAATTGCAGACTGCACCAGTTGTTTCCGCATCGCCGTTTTAGAGTAGAAGTACTGCGCGCGCCAGATGCGGAGTACGAGACTTCGGTTTGTTTTTTTCAAGTCTAGTGGTTTCAAGACAGGACTATCGCTTCTATCGAAACTGAAATCAGTACACCGGGTGCTGAAATACACGATTTTGATAAATGGCTGCCAAAATTGGAAGTCATCCGCAACGAGCATTATCAAGAAATCATCGAAATGTCACATCCTTTAGTGCAACGGCATTTTCCGTTATTGGCTGCCACGCAGCTTCACTGAGCTTGCATCGCCACTTCGAGAAACAGGATGAGCGGAAGATCATTCAATACATGATATTGCTGATTGCATAGATTCGATTTATGACTAATCTATGAGTACGCGATAGACATCTTAACTCGGTGATAATTATTATGTAATACAAAGCAAACAGGGGTTCCCTGCCAGCCAGGCAAAAAGATGTAGCGGAGGTGCTGCTTGAACTATAACGACACATATAGCGATGTCATCGAAGCGGTGAGAAGCCATAAAACCTCTGCACCCCCTGAGCGCAAACATCCCAAAAAGTCTAATTCTGCATTAACAGCACTGTCCCTGTTCTCTGGTGGAGGTGGACTGGATCTAGGGTTTTCAGCGTCAGGATTTAAGGTTGGTTGTTCAACCGATATTGACCCGTATTCATGCAAAACACTTGTGATGAATAACGGCAAGAAGCCGTTTTATAAGCACGCGCACTCTATCCCTGCTGATATTACAGAAATGGCGGCACGCGCACTGCTTAAAACAGCGGAAATTGGTGCATCAGAAATAGACCTTGTACTTGGTGGCCCTCCCTGCCAAGCGTTTTCAGTATTTGGCAGA
>CAZRJZ010000197.1:0-3603 GCA_964600465.1 uncultured Rickettsiales bacterium | reverse complement strand
TTCTCGCGCTTCACCGTTTTCGCCTGATGTGCAATCATAAATTTAACCAGCTGTAGTTTCTAAAAAACATCAAATACACCACGCAAAAAGCCCGGCGTCAGCACCGAAAGCGGATTAACGCTCACCTCCGCATTTTCCGGAGTCCCTTCGATAGAATAACGCGCCGCAATGATCCCCTGCCCTTCCCCGCCGGTGAGCACTTCGCCAAGCACGGGCACTTTACCAAAAAAACTATTGAGCGTATAGGAAGGAATGATTGTCCCGGAAAGCGCCAGTTTCTTTCCCGGAAAGGTAATGGCGCCGTCCGCCGTCAGCCCCACTGCCGGGCCGTAACTGCGCGCTTCTTTCAAGTTGATCACATTATGCTCCAGTGTAAACGGCACGGTCAGTTTTACAAAACGGATGCCGTTTCCCTGCAACGTATCCACAAAACCGCTAAGCGAGGCAACGGTAAGCAGTTTTGCCAGCAGCGGAACCTCTTTAATATGGTGCTCCCCAATGGTAAGTTTGCCTCTTAAAGGGCGGGATGGACGGGTATCGTCATACACGCCCTGCACGTTCATTTCACCGCCCTTGATGCCATCAAATAAATCAAACGCGTATAAGAAAGCGCCAGCGTTTTCTGCCTTTACGTCCAATTTTCGGCCTGTGGTCGTTTTCGTGATACGATAATTAAACGGCGCATTCTCTCCGCCCGCTTTTCCGGTAAGGGATACTTCCGGACAGTAATTACTTAAACATTTCACGCTTCCTTCAATATCCCGGATTTCACGATCATCGCCAATAACAAGCGTGCCGAGTTTTACCTGCGCCTCTATAACCGGCATATCTTCGAAAGAAAACCCACTATTTTTCCGTCCCTGCATCAGCGGAGAAATATCGAGCGTATTCCCCTCGGCATGAATTTTATGTCCGCCCTCTTGGGACACGTACTCTATGGCGGCATTGCTCCTGCCAAGACGGAATTTTTTTGTCGAAGCGGAAATAATGTGATTGCCTGGGCCCAAATGCATTGACGCTTCCACATCCGTATCGGCGCTTTTAAAAGAAAGAGCGGAGATATAGGTCGTCCCGTTGCGCCTCTCTGCCTGTATCGTTGCGGATGCAGGCTCACCGGGGTTTTTTCTCCATTTTAAATCCGGGATTGTCATCGCCGCGCCGCCAAGATCCAGTTGCGCATGAATCACCTCCACGTCCTGCCCAAATTTCAATTCCGTCTTGAGTTGCGCACTTCCGGAGCTCAGAATAAAATCCTGAGGATAGCCGTGTTCTTTTAAGCGCGCCATCGGCACCTCCCCGGAAGCGTCGATAAACGTGTCGATACCATTTTCGTCCGCCTTGTAATGCGCTATAACGTTACCGGTTAGGGCAATCGCATTCACGCTTGCCTTTCCATCGTAGCGCACGGCTTTGTTATCTACCTCAAGCGCGCCATCGGCCGCCGCAATATCGAATTTCTCCATGAATCCTGGAATTTCCACGTCCTTTGTTTGCGCCGAAACATGATAGTCCACCATCTCGTCTTCAATGATGCGCCCTTTGGAATCCCGGGGCGCAAAGAAGGAAAAGGCAAGTTTCACTTCCGCCTTGACGCTGCCTTTGACCATTTCCGGCCGAATATGAAGACGCTGCGCATGCTGCATATCGGGAAAGCTTAAGAATTCCGCCGCATCCGATGCCGTCCCGTTGGCGCGGAAGTCCACGGCAATGCGCGGATTGTCTGCATTCAAATCAGCAATGGAAGCGTCTGCCGATTCAAGACTTGTAGCGTTCAAATAATTGCCGCTTTTGACAGAAACCGTGAGCGCATTGGCATTGATGCGGATAGCGCCATTTAAATCTCTCACCGGAGGATGCTCTGGTTTATATTTAAGCAACGCACCGGTAAAATTAATCCCGGCCTGAATAGCATCATCCCGCAGTCTCTCTTGCTCCAATTCGCCGGGACGAACGCGCAATTCCAAATGCGCCTCCGGTATCTTGCCTCCTGAGATATTGGTCAAGACCCATTCACGGGAAAGCGGTGATAATGTTTTTGGCCATAAATGCTTTATCTTTTCCATCGGTACATTACGCAAATTCCCGTCCAGCGTAATGCCTAACCCTGCTTCCGTTTTGCTAAGGACGCCGGTGGCTTCTAAGGTAGCATCGTTTAAATCGGCATAAATTTTTGTTAGGGTTAATTCCGAGGGATTTTTTATTCTCCCCTCCAGCAATGCGGTTTTTACCCCTAAATCGCCTTCTAGATATTCCGTCTGAATTTTGCCTTCTCCCGCACGCAACATAAATTGCGCCTGGGCCGGCATGCCGGAGATATCCAGCGTGGCATTAATCCACCCGTCTAAGGGCAGCTGCGCCCCTTGCAACCATGGCGCTGCAATAATTCCATAAAACGCTGTGGGCATGATGTTATTAAAGCTCAGCTTTACCACCGGCGCTCCAGAATCGAGCGGCAACATTGCGGAACCAGCCAGGGCTGCGTTTCCTCGCTCAAAAGGCAAACTGGCAGAGAATTCAGCATTATAAGCGCTCCATTTGCGGCTAATGTGCAATTTTACTTTCTGGGCGGAGCCAATAACGCCTTTCGTATCATCCGTGACGGAGATTTCAGCGTTATCAATGGTAAGACTATCTAATCCGTACAATAGCCTGTTCTTGCTAAGCTGCTGCCGCAGCGCATCCCAGCTTTGCAATGGAAGCTCTTCTTTTTCTTCCGCGCTGCCTGCTGAAGGAATCCCAAAAGTCACGCTTCCATCAGCGTGTTTAGAAAAATTGATATACGGCTTCTGCAGGCGTAAGCCATTCGGCTCTACATGCCCCGTAAGGAGCGCGGGGATATCCAGCCCCATCTCAACATCCTTAAACTCGGCCAGGAGCTTCCCGTCCAGGGTGTGAATATCCATATCGCGCAGCTTTACACTCACCGGGTTGCGCCACCCATCCCACAGCACATAAGCATTCCCGATATCAATTTTATAGTTCTCGGCCGCGAGACTCATTTCATGTTCAATATATGGCACCAGCCGGTCGATTGGCCTTGGACCCGTGGCAATCCATACCAAAAATACGTTTAAAAGCACCAGCCCTACTAAGCCTATGCCCAAGAGAGCGCCGGTGATAAATCGCAGCAATACCCGCACGCTTAGCGCCTTTTTTTAAAAAATACAGTGGATGGTTGATATTTGAATACAGTGCTATAACCTTGTGCATCATCCCTTAAGAAGCAATTAAAATATGCCGCGCTCTTCATCTTTTTTTCCGCACCCCCCCGAAGAGGCCGCCTCAGAGCCGGTACTTTTGCTGGAATGGGTGAAAACAGCGCAAAAAATACCGGAAGCCGCTTTAAAAGACTGGATGCAAGACGCGATAACCGATCCCCAGATATTGTCATTTATTGAGGCGGTATCTGCTTCATCGCCGTACTTAAGCAGACTGCTCCTGCGCAATCCTCAATTGCTGCGGGCGGCCTTTACGGAAGGCGCAGACGCCGCCATCGTCCGTATTACGGATGAACTACGCATCCAAACCGCTACCGCAGAGAACACTGCAACGCTGATGCGGATTTTAAGGATCGCCAAAGAACAGGCGGCATTGCTGGTCGCT
>CAZRJZ010000196.1:0-3630 GCA_964600465.1 uncultured Rickettsiales bacterium | reverse complement strand
CAGTCATGTTTTCAAGCTCACTGCTTGTAACAAGACCGTTGGCCAAGGCTTTTTCTTTAATACGCTCCACGTTTAAGCCTTTGCCATCGTCGGCAATCTCAATAATGATATGCCCCCCCTCATGGAAAGCGCTCAGATTAACCGTTCCGACTTCCGACTTTCCGGCCTGCCTCCGATCCGCCGGCATTTCCAGCCCATGATCGCATGAATTCCGAACCATATGCGTCAGAGGGTCCTTGATCAGCTCCAATAGCTGCCGATCGAGCTCGGTCTCCGCGCCATACATTTTAAGGTCGATTTTCTTATTCAGCTCAAGCGAAAGGTCACGGATCAAACGCGGAAACTTCGACCACGCGTTGCCGATTGGCTGCATGCGCGTTTTCATAACGCCTTCCTGCAACTCCGAAGTAATGTGGCTGAGCTGCTGCAATGGCGTTAAAAAATCACGATCCTCGCGGGTACGCGCAATTTGCAATAGCTGGTTGCGGGTCAGCACCAGCTCACTCACCATTTGCATGAGGTTCTCTAATACATCCAAATTCACGCGGATCGACTGCGCCGGACCACCGGCACCCTCTTTCTGCTCATTTTTTTCTTGCGCTGCCGCCTCTTTCGGAGCCGCAGGGGCGGCAGCCGGTTTGACCGCCGGCGCCGGCTCTATAATGGCCGCAGCAGGAGCGGACTCTCCTGCGCCGGACTGCTGAATCAGAGCGGCAAGATCATCGTCGCCTTTGAAGAAACTTGAGAAATCCTGGACATTGCTTCCGGCCGGCTCAGCCGTTGCTGCAGGGATGGCGTGCGCATTTTTTTCTGCACCCACTTCGGCTTCCACGCACCCGGTATCGGCAAAATGATTCAGCTGTGCGATCAGTGCGGCGTCACTTCCTTCCGGTTCTTTGCCGTTGCTGCTCAGGTAATCAATCAGCTCCTTAATACTGTCCAGCGAAGCAAGAACCAGTGTAATAGCCGCAGCAGTGGCTTCCAATTCACGGTCACGGATCTTACCCAGCACATTCTCAGACGCATGCGCCACCGACTCCAGCCTGGGAAGACCTAGAAACCCACAGGTGCCCTTGATAGTATGGACGATACGGAAAATATTACTGAGAGTTGCAGTGTCACCAGGATTCTGCTCAAGCTTCACCAACTCTTGGTCAAGCAAAGAGAGGCTCTCTAACGTCTCAGTAATGAATTCGCTAATTAAATCATCCATAAGCTGACCTATAATATTTCATCAACTGCTTTTACCGGTTGAATTGCCGTGAACGCAATCGCCTCCGGCATAGCGCTTACCGAGAGCGCCACATTCAATTCCCCCGCCAAACGATGCGTCAGGTAATACTGCACATTCTTTGGACTTAAACTAGCCATGTCCGCTCCATTTATAACCACCGAATCCGCTTCAGCATCCCACTTTATAGCCGAGCCGGATGCATTGACCTGAATCTTCTTTGCGCCATCGTCCATCAGCTCCATTTTTACAGCCACCGTTCCACCTTTAAGCAAGGCAGATGAAGAAATAATTAGCAAATTGAAAATAAGCCGTATCATTTTGGTGCTAATTGATATCCCGCTTGCGTCCGTATACTCATCGGGCCAGTCCAGCGTTACTTTACTATCGGCAAAAAAATCCGCAGCCATTTTTTGTTTATCCGAAAGCGATGCCTCGCCATGGTCCTTCACGCGCCCGTAGGCCATCCGGTAAAATTGCAGCCGCGATACCGCTGAAAACGCGCTGCTTACAATCAGCTCCACCGCTTGAGGCTGGAGATTGAATCCCTCTTCGCTCAAAAACTCCGCCCCGTTATGTACTGCTCCGATCGGCCCGGTGAGATCATGGCATAGGCGAGTGCATAGTAGCTCCGCCATGCGTAATTCATCTATCATATTCCCTCTACGCGCAAAACAGCCGTTGCAATCAAGACAGCGACAAAACTCTCGTTCCACTATTCAGCACAAAGATAAATTTTTGGTAAATACACAAGCGATTATCCCCCTGCATCGCAGATAAAAAGCTAGCGGTACCACGCACATTGAGGTACTAAAAACGGTGAAACTCTAGAAAACCACGACTATTAAAGTATGAACGGGTGGTGATTATACTGTAATAAGCTGATAAAATTTATTTTTTAGGCAAGCGTCATTCTTTCAACTTTTGACGTACGATAGGTATATATTTCCATACGGTCCCTGTTTTTATGAGGAGTCTATTATGCCGCATCCGTCCATCAGCACCCGCCTCAGGGAATGCATGCAAGCGCGCGCCCTCAATGCAAGCGAGCTTTCCCGCCTATCAGACGTCAAGACCTCTTTTATCTACGATATTTTAAGCGGCAAGTCGCTTAATCCCTCGACGATCACTCTGGCGCGCGTGGCGGAAACGCTCGGAGTGTCGCTGCATTACCTGGCTGGAAGCGAAGAAACCCCAAGCGGCGCACCCGATAATCAGTATGTAGCGCTGCCGCGCTTGAATGTGGAAGTCTCCGCAGGCGGCGGCGCGCATGTCGTTACGGAAACCGCGGAAGAATACTACTATTTCCGGAAATCCTGGATACGCGACCGGCTTATGACCACCGTGGGCAATCTTCGGTTGCTTTTTGTGCGGGGCGACAGCATGGAGCCCACCCTGCATGACGGCGATATTATCCTTGCCGATATGGCGCGTGTGGAACCACACCCCCCCGGAATTTTTGTATTATTCGACGGCTTAGGCCTCGTGGTAAAACGATTAGAATATATTGCAACAGAGCCGGGAAGCGTGCGGATTCTCTCCGATAACCCCCAATACGGCGCTTATGAACGGCCGTTATCGGAAGCACGCATTATCGGGCGCGTGGTATGGTTTGCTCGGGAACTATAGTACGCCCACCGAC
Organism: uncultured Rickettsiales bacterium; assembly: GCA_964600465.1. Lineage (GTDB taxonomy): Bacteria > Pseudomonadota > Alphaproteobacteria > Rickettsiales > SXRF01 > CAYMDD01. The sequence continues at coordinate 757 of CAZRJZ010000196.1, read as the reverse complement.
CCAGGTCCACCCCGTGAGGATATCCTGGCCACCGGCCGGTAATTGATATTCATCTCATCCATTTTACGGTACAAGGTAGAACGGCCAATCCCGAGCGCCCTGGCTACTTTGGCAATTTGCCCATGATAATATTCTAACGCGTAAACAATCGCTTCCGCTTCCAGGGCGCGGATTTTTTTCATCTTCCCTTGATCATCCAGCAGCGCCACCGTTTTGCCCTTATTAATCAGCATTCCACCCTGCGACAGGGCGGCCAGATGAATCTGTTTAATTCGCATCAGGTTTTTAAGCGTAAACTGCAGGCGCTCAAAACTAATGGGACGCGCCAGCATATCGTCCGCTCCGGCATGGGCCGCTAACGCCTCAGCGTCAGTATCGCCGAACGGGTAGAGCACAAGAATAGAGATAGTGTTAACATATTTACGAATCTGCCTGATTTCGTTCGCAAGCGCTTGCACCGCTTCGCTGCTTATATCCAGTATCAGAATATCAAAACTCCCTAATTCTCCAGATGATAAATTGGAAAGCGCAGCTACCGGAAGCGCCCGAAGAGGGTAATGCAGCCGTTCTTTAATAATGCCTGCAAGTGGTGCGGACCGACTTGAATTATCACTAATAAGTAACACAGATGTCATGCGAATACCCAACTCATACCCATAAATACAACCTATGGGGGATCATGTATATATTTGCACCAACTATTAGTGCATATTTTGTACTTCGCAACTCATTTTTAGGTTTCGCTTTTGGTTTTGTC
>CAZRJZ010000195.1:3349-3658 GCA_964600465.1 uncultured Rickettsiales bacterium | reverse complement strand
TTACGCTCAAGGGAGCGCACTCATATGCCATATTTAATTATGATTAATCATGAAGATGAGTCAAGAGTGCGGAGCTTTGTTGCCAGCCGTGTGGCTGAGCCTAGTCGAGTGGATTGGCGGCAGCAGCAAAGGTCTTTATCGCCTTTAGAGCGCGGCGCCGGTAATTCCACTGTAGGAAGGGGAGGGGGAGTAACATGACCCGATTTATTTTTATCACCGGCGGAGTGGTTTCTTCTTTAGGCAAAGGGCTTGCTTCGGCATCGCTGGCCTCGCTTTTACAGGCGCGAGGCTACCGCGTGCGGATGCGTA
>CAZRJZ010000195.1:0-3339 GCA_964600465.1 uncultured Rickettsiales bacterium | reverse complement strand
TGAACGTGGATCCGGGCACTATGAATCCTAACCAGCATGGCGAGGTATTCGTTACCGATGACGGGGCGGAGACCGATCTGGATTTGGGGCATTACGAGCGTTTTACCGGCGTTAGCGCGCGCAAATCGGATAATGTGACTACCGGGCAGATTTATTCCACCTTGCTTACCAAGGAGCGCCGTGGAGATTATTTAGGTGGCACAGTGCAGGTGATCCCGCATGTCACCGATCTTATTAAAGATTTTATTTTACACGATACCGATGAGGAAGATTTCGTGCTCTGCGAAATTGGCGGCACGGTTGGTGACATTGAGGGCTTGCCTTTTTTTGAGGCCATCCGTCAGTTGGGCTACCAAATGGGGCGGGAGCGCGTGTTGTTTATGCATCTTACCCTGGTGCCGTATATCGCTGCGGCCAAAGAGCTAAAAACAAAGCCTACGCAGCATTCGGTAAAAGAGCTGCGCTCTATTGGCATTCAGCCGGATATTTTGCTCTGCCGCTCTGAGCAGGAAATTCCTGTGTCCGAGCGCCGTAAAATAGCGCTGTTTTGCAATATCCGCGAAGAATGCGTGATCCAGGGAATTGACGTTTCGAGCATTTATGAGGTTCCCCGCAATTATAGCGCGCAAGGGCTGGATCGGGAGGTGTTGAGGCATTTTGGCATTGAAGCGGCAGCCGAAGCGCCGGATTTATCGCGCTGGGAGTCTATTTTGGAGCGTATTCATCATCCTAAGGGAATGATCAAGGTGGCCATTGTAGGTAAATACACCGGGTTTGGCGATGCGTATAAATCGTTGGGTGAGGCCCTGGATCATGCGGGCATCGCCAATAATATTAAGGTGCAGGTACAGTGGGTAGATGCTGCGGTAGAAAAAGAAATCATTGAGCGGGAGCTGTCTGCGGTGAATGCGGTATTGGTGCCCGGCGGATTCGGTGAGCGCGGCGTGAATGGGAAATTGGTGGCAATTCAGTATGCGCGCGAAAATAATATACCCTACCTTGGTATCTGTTTTGGTATGCAATTGGCGGTGATTGAGTTTGCGCGCCATGTGCTGGGGATCCAGGATGCTTCCTCCAGCGAGTTTGGCCATTATGAGGATAAAGACGGCAAAGGCCCACTGGTTGGGCTGATGACCGAATGGATGCGTGGAAACGTGCTCGAAACCCGATCGCGCGAGGGGGATATGGGGGGAACCATGCGGCTGGGCGCCTATGAATGCGCGTTGCTGCCCGATAGTTTGGCTGCTCAAGTCTATGGCGCGGCGGTTATTTCAGAGCGTCATCGCCACCGTTATGAGGTGAACATGGCCTACCGCGAAGAGCTGGAAAAAGCCGGTATGATGTTTTCAGGATTATCGCCGCGGGGGCATTTGCCTGAAATTGTGGAGTTAAAAAATCATCCTTGGTTTATTGGCGTGCAATTCCATCCGGAGTTTAAATCGCGTCCCTTTGTCGCTCATCCGTTGTTTGCTGCGTTTGTTAGGGCTGCGCTTAAAAACGCTGAAAGTTCTGGGACGGCCGATGCTACCGTAGTGCCGATGCCGCGCAGTAAAAAAGAGATAAAATAAGCCGTTCTAAACAAATCACGATCCGCCATTTTTTTTGTTGACGGAGTCCCAAAATGGGAATAATAACTATTAAAAATAAGTTAATAAATGGTAAATATATAAAAAATTGATTAACTAATGCGTGGTGAGAATAAAAAATAACCTTTGCAGATATTAACTTAAAATGTGATAACCGGTTGTTTTGTCAGAAAAATATTCTTGATTATGACAGGCGGATGGTATTAACTAAAACCACAAAACTTGATGGCGAGTTGCAATGTTAAGAGAATCTGATCATCCTGGTAGTTTTAAACATGCGCCCGATATTGCTGGCGCTGTGCGGCAAGAAGAGCGTTTGGAGCCTGCGGATAACTCAGGGGTGATGAATGAACAGTGGCTGGCCGAGCGCTTCTCTAGGCAGGTTCATGCGAAAAATCAGGACATTATATACGAATTCACCAAAGATCCCGGTCTTTTGCACCAGTATTATATTCTAAGAAAAAATCTTTTGAATGAATCCTGGGGTGTGCCGTATGTGCAGGATCTGGAGGATGCATACGATGCCCACTCGCATATTATGGTGGCGCGCATAGGCAATCATGTCATCGGCGGGTTCCGGTTGATAACGCGTATGCCGTGAGACAATTTCAAGCTCCAGCTCGAGATTAAGGGCTTCGACTTAAGGGAGGCTTTTCCCCAGTATGATTTATATAATGTGCCCCATGGTGAAATGGCCCGTTTTGCCATACTGCATGGCTACAGGGACTATGAGCTGATGACCACCATGCTGAGGCGCGCAATGATGAAGGGGATTGAGATTGGGCTGCAGTATTGCTTTTGCACGTCTCAGATGCATCGCTCCAGAATGTGGAAAAGGACCGTTAATCAGTCGAAGCTCTACAGGGCGCAGATCGTTACCGATGTTCTTCCGCCAGTACCGGATGCCTGCGGGGATATGAAATATTATCTGACCGTTTTTGAGCATCCTGATATTGCAAACAGGAAGTCCTCCGGTCAGGTTAATTTTTTGGAGATGTTGCCAAAATGTGACGAGGTGGCATCATAAGCTAATCTTAACTGAATCTAGTCAATACGTTAACTTATAATTAGTTTCCTTGCGCTAACAATCTTGTAAATTCACAAGAGTGTTGTGCGTATGAAAATTTCATCTTCTTTCCTGGCTGCCAGTTCTTTTATTGCGCTGCTTCCTGGTTTAGTGGAAGCAGCAGGGCCTAGCGGCGCCGCGTTGCTCAAGCTGTCTTTAAAAGAGCTCACCGAGGTTGAGGTGACGTCCGTATCCAAACGGGCGGAAAAAGCCTCCGAAGCGCCTGCCGCTATTTACGTAATCACGCAGGAGGAAATTCATCGCTCGGGTGCGCATTCCATTCCGGAAGCCTTGCGTTTGGCGCCTGGCGTGAACGTGGCAAGAGCCGGATCTAATCAGTGGGCGGTTTCCGTGCGGGGATTTAATGATCAGTTCTCGAATAAGCTGCTTGTGCTTATGGATGGGCGCACTATCTACACGCCCCTTTTTGCTGGCGTATACTGGGATATGCAAGATGTGGTGATGGAGGATATTGAGCGTATTGAGGTGATCCGTGGACCGGGCGCCACGCTTTGGGGGGCTAATGCCGTTAATGGCGTGATTAATATCATCACCAAAAATGCCAAAGATACGCAAGGCGGCCTGGCGGTGGCATCTGTTGGTAATTTCTCACGTAATCGGGGAGCGGTGCGTTACGGCGGAAAAACAGGAAACACAGCGTACCGTGCGTATGCGCTGCATGGGAAC
>CAZRJZ010000194.1:0-3665 GCA_964600465.1 uncultured Rickettsiales bacterium | reverse complement strand
TGGCCTACGGCGGCAATCACAATATCCGCTTGGCTTACGATTGTCTCTAGGTTGCAGGTGCGCGAGTGGGCGACGGTCACCGTGCAATGTTCGCGCAAAAGCAATAACGCTAACGGTTTGCCAACGATGTTGGAACGTCCGATAATTACGGCATGTTTGCCGCTTAAATCGCCCAGCGTATTTTTTAGTAAAGTCACGCAACCCTGCGGAGTGCACGGAATGAGCGCATCCTGACCGATGAGTAATTTTCCGGCGTTCAGGGGGTGAAATCCATCCACATCTTTAAGCGGGTTAATAGCATTGATAACCGTATTTTCGTCGATATGCTTAGGCAGGGGCAATTGCACCAAAATGCCGTGCACGTCCGGATTAAGATTTAAAGATTCCACTTCCGTCATGAGGTCTGCTTGCGTGATATCGGCTGGCAGGCGACGCTCGAAAGAACGAATGCCGACTTCGCGGCTAAATTTTATTTTGTTGGTGACATAGACATCGCTTGCCGCATTATCGCCCACCAGAATAACCGCCAGACCGGGCGTAACTCCCTTTTCCTGCTGCAATACCGCCACTTTTGCTGCCAGATGTTCACGCATTTCCTGGGCGTACGCTTTACCGTCAATAATCTGTGCGGACATAACTCAAGGCACTCCCTTGGAGGTGGAATATTCAAAATGCAACGCCTGATCCGGATGGACGAGCGGGTAAATAGCATGGCAGGCCATGGCCGCTTCTGAGAAACCGCACAAGATCAGTTTTAATTTTCCCGGGTAAGTCGCAATGTCGCCGGCGGCGAAAATACCTTGTTCGCTGGTGGCGCAGGTGGCTTGATCCACGCTAATATGGCTGCCGGATAAATTAAGCCCCCATTGCGCGATTGGCCCAAGCTCCATCGCCAATCCAAAGAACGGTAGCAATACATCCGCAGGCAAGCTTCTTTTCTCTCCTTCCAGCGTGCTTACCACCACGTTGGAGATCTGGCCATTTATGCCTTCCAGACCCTCTAGCTGATAAGGGATAACAAGCTCTATGCGTCCTTCCCTGGCAAGTTGCTCCAGCCGCGCAGCGCTTTCCGGCGCGCAACGGAATTTAGCGCGGCGGTGGACCACATATATTTTCTGGGCCAATTCGGAAAGGGAGATTGCCCAATCCACCGCAGAATCGCCTCCACCGGCGATGACAATGCGCTTACCCCGGAAGGCTTCGCGGCGGGTGACGAGATAAAATACGCTCGTGCCTTCATAGGTTTCGATGTCTGCGATTGGTGGGCGGTTTGGGCCAAATGCGCCGCATCCGGCCGCAATGAGCACCGCCTTTGCGCGGATTTCCTCAGCGGCAGAGGTGGTAAGCATCCAGGCTGAATCGGTGCGTTTTAGTTGCTCTACCCGTTGTCCCAGCCTGTAGACAGGCGAAAAGGGTGCCGCCTGTGCGGTAAGCTTTTCCACTAGTTCCTGCGCTAAAACAGAAGGATGCCCAGGAATATCATAAATTGGTTTTTCGGGATAAAGCGCGGAGCACTGACCGCCAGGTTGTTCCAGTGTATCAATTAGTGTGCAACGCATCTTAAGCATACCCGCCTGGAAGGCCGCGAACAACCCCACCGGGCCTGCCCCAATAATGGCGATGTCCGTTTCTTGAGCGTCTGTCATGCGCCAGGATTTTCTACTTGAAGATTAATGCTTCAGTCGCGCCCAGATGCGCTTTTTAGCAACATACAAAACGGCCGTCAGAATACTTAAGTAAAAAAGAACTTTTAGTCCCATTTGCTTGCGATGTTCCATTTCCGGCTCCGCCGCCCATTGGAGGAATGTGACCACGTCTTGTGCCATTTGATCAAGGCTGGCATTGCTGCCATCGGCATAAGCCACCTGCCCGTTTGAGAGCGGCGGCGGCATGGCAATTTGTCCACCGGGGAAATAGGGGTTGTAATGCATGCCAGCGTTCATTTTCATCTCCGCAGGCGCTGCTCCGTAGCCGGTGAGGATGGAATATACGTAGTTTGCGCCGTCATGCCGGGCTTTGACAATCAGGCTTAAATCCGGCGGTGCAGCGCCGTTATTGGCCGCCCTCGCCGCTTGCTCATTAGCAAAGGGGGAGGGAAAATGATCCGCGGGAATGCCGGGGCGATCAAACATTTCGCCTTGGTCATTCGGACCGTCTTTGATGGTATAAGACCTGGCAAGCGCTTTTGTTTCCGCCTCGGAGAAGCCGATTTCCTGCAAGTTACGGAAGGCCACGCGGTTTAAAGAATGGCAGGCGGCGCACACTTCCTTATACACCTGGAACCCGCGCTGCGCGGCCTGTTTATCAACCCTCCCCCATACGCCGTCAAATGCCCAGTGCAATTGCCTGGGGTGCTGCTCGGTAGAGGCGAGTACGCCGGTAGAAAGTGCCACCATGGCCGATAGGCTTAGAAAGAGGTTACGGCTGGACATCTCAGTGCCCTCCTTTGCTGTGGGTGGAGAGCACCGGCGCGCTGATGCTTTGAGGCAGTGGCAATGTTTTTTCATTTTTGCTGGTAATGTAAAGCAATACAAAATGCAGGAAATAATACGCCGTTGCAATCCTGCCTATGATGACATACCAGCCTTCCGGTGGTTTGCCGCCAATATAACCAAGCACCAGCGTGTCCACCAAAAACACCCAAAACAGGATTTTGTAAACTGGGCGGTAATTAGCGCTGCGTACCCTGGAGCGGTCGATCCATGGCAGGAACGCTAAAATAGCGATGGCACCAAACATGGCAATGACACCGCCGAGTTTATCCGGAATGGCGCGCAAAATGGCGTAAAATGGCAGGAAATACCACTCAGGAACAATATGGGCAGGCGTTACCATGGGGTTTGCCGGAATATAGTTATCCGGATGCCCAAGCGAATTGGGGGAGAAGAACACAAACCATGAGAACACCATAAAAAACACTGCAAAACCGAAGCAGTCTTTTACCGTGTAATAAGGGTGGAATGGAATGGTGTCCTGACCCGATTTTACATCAATGCCTTTTGGATTGTTGGAACCATGCTGATGCAAGGCCATTAAATGCAGGAACACCACGCCAACAATTACAAACGGCAGCAGATAATGCAGCGCGAAGAATCGGTTAAGCGTAGGGTTGCCGACCGAAAAACCTCCCCAGAGCCATTCCACAATCGACTGACCGACCACTGGAATTGCCGAAAAAAGATTGGTAATTACGGTTGCGCCCCAATAGCTCATCTGTCCCCAGGGAAGCACATATCCCATGAACGCTGTGGCCATCATGAGCAATAAAATGGCAAGGCCAAGCCACCACAAAAGCTCTCTTGGCGCCTTATAGGAACCGTAATAAAGTCCCCGGAAAATATGAATATAAACGGTGACAAAAAACATGGAAGCGCCGACAGCGTGTATGTAGCGCATCAGCCAGCCGTAGTTTACGTCGCGCATGATGCGTTCAACCGAATCAAAGGCCATGTCGATATGCGGCGTGTACTGCATGGCAAGTACAATGCCGGTGATAATCTGAATCAATAAGCAGATGCCGGCGATGGAGCCGAAGCTCCACCAGTAGTTTAAGTTACGTGGCGTTTGATAATCCACCAGGCTGGATTTTAAGGCGGAGAAAATAGGCAGCCGATAATCAAGCCATTCAATGGCGTTCTTGGGTTTGAAATTGGGATCGTACTTAA
>CAZRJZ010000193.1:923-3672 GCA_964600465.1 uncultured Rickettsiales bacterium | reverse complement strand
CATGCTCACCAAGGCCATGTATGAGGTGGTGACCATCTATCGTGATAATGTGGAGGCGTGCCTGGAGTGCGGCAGCACGTTTAGCGGCTTGGCGAAATCACTTAGTCAGGAAGTGTCCGAGTATGCCAGCAAGTCGTTTTCCGAGCAGGTGGAAATTTCAAAGGATGCGTTTGCGTGCCGTACGTTAAATGACATGATTGAGTTGCAAAACCGCGTGATGAAGCAATCCGTGGATAATTATTTCAGCGAATGCATGAAAATGTGCGATATGCTGTTCGAATGCACCACGGAAGCGCTGGAGCCGCTCAATCAGCGTGTGTCCGATGCTACCGAGCAGGTAAGCCGGATGATCGCTGCGTAAAGTTCGTTTTTAATCTGCCTTTAAGGGTTGTATTCCCCGCTGCTTGCAGCGGAGTGGTTTAATCCGAGAAAGCCTTCCTGTTGAGAAACGGGGAGGCTTTTTTATACGCCCACCATGGCGGCGCCCACACGCGGGAATTCTGCTAAGCTGGCATAGCTGGCAAGGGGTTTTAGCGTTTCGCGACGAGGGGTTTGTGCAATCCGGGCGGCGTAGACGTTCGGCGTTTCTTGCAGGCCATTCTGCTCCTCGGTTTTGGTTGCCGCCATAGCGGAAGCTGCTTGAGGGGGATTTGCGCTCTGGGCGGCAAAAAAACGGCTGCTGAAATAAAGGAGGATGGTGGCGGCAGTGGTTGCAAATATGTCCAGTGCGCCAATGCGGCCATAACGGTAGAGCTTGGTTTCCATCCCGTGAATATGGGTGGGTTTCCCAAGTGGCTTGCACACAAGGTTACGCGCAAAATCATGCTCGAATTTCTCAAATTTGTCCGGCCCTATCAGCGCTGCTGTTCCTTTAAACGCACTAAATACCATGACCCACGCCAGCGCGCGCCCTTTAAGGATGCTGCCCCAGCTTTGCTTTGCTTGAGAATCTTCTGTTACCGGCTGTTGGCCTTTATGGCTGTTGAAGGCATTGACGATGGGCGTGCGGTAATGTTCAGCAGCCCGGATAACGGGCAACATAACGTTCCCGCCCATCATGAGCGCTGTGGTCATGACGAGGTTTTCTGCGTTGGCGCGGCTAAGCCCGGTTTTTTCCATGGATTGGGTCCAACGCTCAAGGGTGGGCGCTAATTTTCCATAACGCGCCGAGAAGCCAAACTTCAAGGAAGCAAGGAATGTGGCGACCCCGCCGATAAGGCCGTACGTGCATGTATCAAAGCATTTATCGCCAAAACTTGCAGGGTTTTTGGTATTTTCTTGTTCTTTAACAGGGGGTTTATTAGTGTCTTTCATTGGCTTGCGTAACAGTTCGAGCATCACTATAGCGTAAAAAAAGCCAAAATATAACAAAAATCGGCTAAGAATCCTGCGATTAGCCGCTATGATTTCTTGGCCGAGAGGGGGCAAAAAATGGGGCGTTAGCGAGTAAGTTTGCTAACCCGTTCCAAAAACCTTGCAATTCCCTTCTTTTGCGGTTATTTGGTTGCACCGCTTAACGGATGCGCTGCTGTAGCTCAGTGGTAGAGCACGTCATTGGTAAATATTGCCCCTCCGGTTGGAAACAATCAGAGTGTAACCGCCCAACTTCGGGGAATCCTGCCGTCATCTGACGTGGCAATCCCGAGCCAAGCCCTCCAAGGGAAGGTGTAGAGACTAGACGGGTGGCGCCTACAGGCATTGCCTAAGGTGAAGGGATAGTCCGGGGTACAAACATGGGGTAACCCATGGCCGCGAAAGCGGTAGTGTCGTGAATGACGGGGTCGGAAGTTCGATTCTTCTCAGCAGCACCATTTTCAGTTTCAAAGGTCCCCTAGCGAGCTTGGCAAAAACAGCCGTTTCATCGTTATGCGCTCCGCAATGCTTATTGCGACGACCCTGAATCACGTGTTGGCGGTTTCCGTCGGTGAATATCCGTGAGAACTTAATCTAGATCAATATTGAATGCATTTTTTGCTGGTAACCTCGTCCGTCATGATTGGCGTATGGGTTCTCAAGCCAGACGTCGCGTCGGAATCTGATGCTGGGGGAGGCTTTTGTGCGTTTGCATTCTTTGACCGCTGAAATGGGAGACAAAATCCAGCTTGCGGCGATGGCCTTGAACTGCTCAAAAAAATACCGGTGCGCCGGGTACGGATATTCCCCTCCGTCCGGTTTATTGGATCCGGGCCAACGCGCGCTTATCATCTTGCTGATACCTGGCTAACGGTTTTGTAAACATCTTATCATCATGCAATCACAATAAAAACTTGGCGGGACAATGTATGAGTAACCCTCATTTGAAAAGCATCATAGGATACACGCTCATTATCGGTACAGGTATTGCTATCGCGTTGGGTGTTCAGGTAAAGAGCAAGAATGATTACGAGTCTGCGCTGAAGCGTTATCGGCAAGTTTCACATAAGGAAGTTGAGGAAGATGCACTAAAGATCACGAACGCCCTGAATCAGGTGTATCAGGGCATCCGTACGATCAGTCTTCTGCCAAGCGTTCGAGAGATTGACCGTTACGGAAAGAATCTGGATGCAAATGCGCATGAATCGATCATCCAGATTTATAACAATCTGCGTAATAATGTAACGATTTCGGAGGTGTATATTGTATCTGCGGATATTGAGCCGGATAGGATTGATCCGCATACAGGAACGTTTGGAGCCCCTATTTTAATGTTCGACGATGCGGTTGCCGCTCATGAAACGGAAGAAGAGGGGCCGGAAGAAGAAAAAATTAC
>CAZRJZ010000193.1:0-913 GCA_964600465.1 uncultured Rickettsiales bacterium | reverse complement strand
GGAAGCGGCTCCAGAAGTGGAAATCTTTGAATATCGCGCGCTAAAAGAGCAGATGGGTTATTTTAAGGAACGCTACGCTGAGCAATCTAAAGTAGATAGCATGACCCTTCCTTTTATTGGATCGCCGGGCGTTCTTACCTGCGATAACGGCGATTATGAAAAAACTAAAAATGACGCGGATAGAACCGGCGCGATGCTGTCTGTTCCTTTCTACGGCGGTGATGGAAAGCTAAAAGGCACGGTGACGGCGGTCTTACGCGACAATGTGATGAGAGAATTACTGCCGGCGCAACATTTTGCGTTGGTAAACAGCGAATATAACTACCAAATCCTTTCTAAAGAGATTGGACAGCAAACCCAATCCGTAGAGTGGATTTCTGAAGTAAGGCCCGATCCGGCGCTGTTATTCTCGTCTACCGAAGAAATCAAAACCACCGATCCGCGCAGCAAGTGGGTACTATGGGCGGGCTATCCCGATGAACGGTTTCTTGAGAGTGGAGACGCTAAAGCAGTCCAAAGTTTTCGTTACTTCGGGTATGGTTTTGCGGCGTTGTTTACGTTCGTAGCTATTGGTGTTTACGCGATGATCCGGCGTAATTTTCGTATGATGGAGCGCAACAACGCTGAGCTTGAACGTAAAGTTTCGGAGCGCGCTGCTGAGATTGAAAAACTGGCCAGGGAACAAGAAAATCAGAAAGCTAACGCGGAGCAAGAGCGCAAAAAAGCGCTGCATCAAATGGCGGATGGGTTTGAGATGTCTGTTAAGGGCGTTGTGTCTCAGGTGGTGAGCGCATCCACCCAAATGCAAAATAGTTCGGAGGGCGTGGCTCAAATTGCAGATGACACAAAAACACGGTCAAACACTGTTGCTGAAGCATCGGCAACGGCGGCGCAAACGGCAACCCAAGTGTCC
>CAZRJZ010000192.1:0-3710 GCA_964600465.1 uncultured Rickettsiales bacterium | reverse complement strand
AATTTTAATAAACCGCTCGATGGAATCGGGTGGAATATCAATACAGGTTTCTTCCGCAACTTCGCGAATAAGCGCTTCTTCGGCGCTTTCATCCGTTTCAATCGCGCCTCCAAAACATCCCCAGTGATTGGGGAAAAAAATTTCCGCCTTGTCATCGCGCAACTGCATCAGGAGGCGATTGCGCTCATCTAATATAATCGCCGCAACGGCGTTTTTTGGCTGCAATGGCGAATCTGCCTCTAAGAATATATCGGAGACTGTGAATTTACCGCTCATGCGCGCCTTTCAATTCCCCTGCAATTCCTTTATCTATGCGTCTTGGCGGATGCAGTGGAAAATTCCTGCGCAACGCCAGTATGTCCATATGCCGATGAAAAATAGGCATTGCCCTGGGTTTCTGGATAATGTGTACAGGTGCTTGCATATGTTCTTTAATGTGATGCGCGATGGCTGAAAACCGCCATGATTGACCGCTTGCCATATTAAATACGCCATGCACAGGCTTAAGCATCGCTGCACCCAGTATGGCCGCAACATCTTCTACGTGAATATGGTCGCGGTATTCTTCGCCTGCGCCAAAAAGCGTTATTTCCCCCGCCTGCCGGGCGCTACGAATAAACCGGCTGACCCCATAAGCGTTATGCGTATCGCCATGGCCATAAACAGCGCATGGCCTGAATATGGTGAGTTGCGAAGGGGCAATCGCTTCTTTTACATATTGTTCACGCAGCACGTGCATCTGTCCGTAAAGACTGCCTGCAATGGTCGGTGTGCTTTCATCCACCATTTCAGCGGTAAGGGGATAGACGGCATCGGAGCTGACATAAATAAAATGCCCCGGATTTTTAGTGGCTATTCCTTGCAGCACATGATTCACCATGGCCACGTTTTGCATGGTCAAGCTTCTGGCATTGCCTTTTTCCGGCGTCAGCGCGGAAAGCATGAGTATATTATCGCCATCTTGCATGCGTTGTTGAATCAAATCCGGCGCACTCTCCAGACATAGATTAATGTCTCTGGAACTTGGTGCAAAATAGCGGATATGTTTTTTATCCAGCAGCGGCAGTAGCGTTCTACCTATAAAACCGGAAGCGCCAAAAATAATCCATTTACCGCTCATGCCGGCTACCTCAGGCTTTGCCAAGTACGCAGTGCTGGAATCCTTTGACCTGACTGGAAGGAATTAGACGGTAAGGATCAATGAGTATTTTTCCGCGCATACCGCTCACAAGCTTTTGCCAGTCCAGCGCTTTAAATTCGTCCCATGGCGTCATAAGAAAAACAATGTCAGCTCCTTGTGCCACTTGATACGCATTTTCGGTTAAAGACACACTTTTATTTTCAAGCTGCTTTACCACCGGATCATACGCCGCTATAGGAATATTCGGCAATGCATTGATTAATTCCAGCGCCGGAGAATTTTTTACCGAGTGCGTATTGATCTTATAAGCAAGCCCCAAAACACCGACCTTGAAATCGGCAGAGCCGTTGTAATACTCAAAAAACTGTGTGGCAGGCCATTGTTTGCGGTAACGCGAATGCTCCATATAGGCAACGGGTATGCCCACTTTTGCACCAAATTCATACCCCAAATTGGAAACGGTTTTTAAATCGCGCTCGATGTTGCCGCCGGATAAGCCTAAGCCGGTTTCAATATAAGCATGTTGGCCAATACGTTTATCAAGCCTCAGTGAAGGAATAATTTCCTGCCAGTCGGCGCCGATTTTCTCGCACACCTCCGCAAGCGTATTGGCCGTGCACACTTGCGCCGCCAGGAAAAGATTGATGGCTGTTTTGGCAAGTTCGGCGCTTTCATAACGCATAGGCAAGAGTGGGCAGGAGAATGCCTCTAAATAACGGCGTAACCGCGAATCAATCGGCAAATCCGGATCGGCGCAGCCAATAATATAGCGCTCCGGATAAAGCGCTCGCTCCATAGCGCGGCCAAAAATCAGTGTCTCTACCTGATAATAAAGAGACTGTGGCGCACGTGGAAGACTGCGCGTGAATCCCGGCGGAACCTGACATAAAACAACCAGTAGCGCTTCTTTTGCCAAGGCGGCGTTGACCAGATCGATCATGGCACGCACGGGCGCAAGGTCGCTCAGCGCCTGGTCGTCGGTCGGTACGTCGAGTGAGATATAACACACATCGCATTGCTGCAAATCGGATACGTGCGATGTAAAGGTAAGCCGATCTTTATTGGCACGCAGCATTTCTTTTAAATCAGGCTCGTTTATATGCGTATTGCCAGACTGCAAAGCGCCAGTCAGCACCGAATCAGGGTCAAAGCAAACAGTACGGAAGCCTTTTTGTGCCGCTGCTACCGCGCTATTTAAGCCCAGATGCGTCATGCCTGCGTAACCGATGATAGGATGGCCGATTGCGGTCATATGTCTTGTTCCAGGTAAGTCAGAATACGCATCAGTTCCACGTCCCATGAAAGATCGGTAGCGTGCCTCCGTGCAATCAGCTCTTTGAAATGATTGTATTCCGTTTGCCAGGTGGGATCGGGTTGGATGAGAATGCTCTGGGTTTCCGTTGGCCGACCGGAGGGCAAAACGCGCTTGCGGTGCGTAAACGTGGTTGGCCCCCATTTACACAAAGACTCGATATGCGCGCTGCCGTTTTCCGCCAAAATGTCGCAAGTGAAATGATTGCGCCACATCAGCATGGTCATTTCCAGCTCAATGCGGATATCAGGCGTTTGTGCCATCAACACCACATGGTCGGGCGATTTATTTTCAAAGCGGTTGGCAGACACAATCTGCCACTGCGCTTTACGCGCCGTATCGCCAAACCAATAGGCGCAGGTGTCAATAAGATGCGAGCCTAAATCCGGTAATACGCCACCGCCCTGGTCACGCCATGCACTTTCACGCACGAGCCGCGCTGTGCCATTGCCGTAAAACATACGGCAACTGTAAATTCGCCCCAGTTCACCGGAACGCACAAGCGCCGCCATACGTTCAAAATGCGGCTCAAAGCGGTGATTATACGCGGTGTAACATACCACATTATTGCGGCGCGCTAGTTCAGATAGACTTTCTAGCGTTTCGGCGGATTCCGCCCATAGCGGCTTCTCCACCAGCACATGCTTTCCATTTTTAAAGCAGTATTCCAGCATGGCCGCTTTGGGCTGATCGGGGATGCAGGCCAGTACCGCATCATAATCAGAAAGTGGTACATCTGAGATGTTTTTGTATCCTACTTCCGCAATGTGCGGATCCACATAGGCTACAAATTCCGACCCGCAAATATCCTTGCGCTTTCGGCCCTGTACACCCATTCCAGCAATTACTATCCGCATGGATGATCCAAAAACGTTATGCCGCTACCGGTTTTTTTGCACCCACACGCTGCTTCGGAGCCGCTGTGGTTTCTTCCGATATAGAAGACACACGATCCTCATAGCTGGCCAAGCATTCAATCTGATGCAGTTTCTCCAGGACGTGCTTTGGTTCAATGGGAATGTTACCATCGTACTCGCACTCACACGCGGCAGCAATAGAACCAAGGATGCATGCCTGCGCCAAAGAGCCGGTCGCAAGCATGGCCAGCGTCGCATAGGCAAGCAACGCATCACCCGCCCCTACGGCATCCTTGACATCCCTGGCGAAACTATCCACGGAGTGTTAAAAACCATCGCTTAAGAAGAAAATTCCCCAGGAACAGAGCTATAAAAATAATAGCATACACCGAGATTCATC
>CAZRJZ010000191.1:0-3713 GCA_964600465.1 uncultured Rickettsiales bacterium | reverse complement strand
AATTTTCAACGTGTAGTATTGGGCTCTTTCGGACAGGGTTCCTCGTCATTTACGGGGGCTCTGCTTCACCCCTCCCGCTTGCGGGAGGGGAAAGAAATCCGAGCAAGCGTGCTTGCCGGATTTCTTGGGAGGGCGGCTTTAGCTTATATGCTGCCCCCACCGGAAAATCGGGCGCTCTAAAAGCGCCTCGCATTTCCTGCCTCCCCCGCTTGCGGGGGAGGGAATTCCTCAGCTTTTAATCGAGTATCCGCTATTTCGCCAGCGGCAGCGGTTTGTCAGAGAGCGTGTTGAGGTAAGCGATTAAATTAGCACGATCTTCTGGTTTTTTCATCCCCGCATAGGCCATCTTGGTGCCGGGACTATGTTTTTTAGGATTGGCCAAAAACTCCGAGAGCTCCTGAAACGTCCAGGTTTTTTTGCCGTGCTGAGCTTTCAGCGCATCCGAATAGGCATAACCCTCCATATGCGCAAAAGCGGCTCCCAGCAGGCCATACTGGTTGGGGCCAACGCCATTGCGTCCACCTTTTTCATAGGTATGGCAAGCTGTGCACTGCTTGATGATGTCTTGCCTTTTTGTCACATCCTCCTTGGCTAAAAGCGGCGCAATATCTACCGGCTTTTCTGTTGCCGCAGGCGTTCCTGCCGGCGCTTCAGCGCTCTCTGCACCTTCGATGGTGTAACCGCGCTTAGCCGCCTCTTCATCATGCCCACCACTATAAAGCCCCTCGGCAACAAGCCCGGAAACCATGGCGATAATGCCGGAGAGTAAAACCGCAGCCGCTATTTTATTGAATTCTAATCCGTTCATATTTCAGAGCCTCTCCAGAGCAACTAAAAAGTTGTGTTCTTTGCGGTAGCTATAATATGGTCAACCGTTCAGTTCAACTGCTCTTTTCTGGTTTTGTTGTGAAAAATCCCCTGGTCATTATTCCGGCGCGTTTAGGCGCAATTCGCCTCCCCGGTAAGCCGCTGGCCGATATTGCAGGTAAACCGATGGTGGTGCATGTGATGGAGCGGGCAATACACGCGGGTATCGGCCCGGTATGGGTGGCGTGCGATGATGCGTCGATTGCCTGGGCGGTGGAAAATGCCGGCGGGAATGCGCTGCTTACCAGTACGTCCCATTCTTCCGGCAGTGATCGGATCTGGGAGGCGCTAACGCATATTGATCCGCATGGTGCGCATGACGTCATTGTGAATGTGCAGGGGGATATGCCAACGCTCGATCCATCCGTTATACCGCAGGCAGTATCGTTACTGGCCGATGTGCGAACCGACATCGGTACATTAGCCGCAGAAATTCGTGAAGAATGGGAGAAGAAAGATCCTTCTGTGGTGAAGGTAATTATGAGTCACGCGCAACAACCTGCAAAAGCAATGACAGCCAGGGCGCTTTATTTTACGCGTGCCACCGCGCCGTATGGAGAAGGACCGCTTTACCACCATATTGGGCTGTATGCCTATCGGCGGGAGGCGCTGGAGCATTTTGTGGGACTGCCACCCAGTCCCTTGGAAAAACGAGAAAAGCTGGAGCAGCTCAGAGCGCTGGAAGCCGGGATGCGGATTGACGTAGCGCTGGTAAATACCGTACCGCTTGGGGTGGACACGCCGCAAACATTAGAAATGGCGCGTAAGGCACTTGAGGGCGGATCATGCAATTGATTATTGCGGCAATGGGCAAGGCAAGGCCTAAGAGCCCGGAGATGCTGCTGATGGAAGAATACGTTAAGCGGTTGCCATGGAAGTTGAAAGTCCATGAGCTGGAACCGCAAAAATCAGGCGGAAAAGAACAGCGTAAAGCAGTGGAAACCACGCTTCTTATGGACGCATGCGCAAGTTGCAACAAACGTATTGTCCTGGATGAGAACGGCGAGCTGCTTACCAGCCGTGAGTTTGCCGGTTGCATTCAGAAATGGCAAAATCATGGTGCATCGTCGCTTGGTTTTATCATTGGAGGAAGCGATGGACTGGCTGCCGGATATACGAAAGCTGCGGATCTTCGCCTTTCTTTCGGGCGCATGAGTTTTCCGCATATGCTGGTGCGCGCCCTGCTTGCGGAGCAGCTCTACCGTGCGTATACATTGTTGCATAATCATCCGTATCATCGGGAATAACAGCGGTGTCCATGCGTGCCCATTTAAAAGATGCTTATGAGAGCTTTTATTCAGCCCCCCTTTACCGGCGCGTAGCCAATGAATGGAACGGCCTAGGGTTTAGGTTCCTGATGGCGCTGGCTGCGGTAATGACCGCTTATACCATGCTGAGTCATATGGCCTGGTTGCGGCCTGTTGTTGGGCAACTTCCGTATATTGCCGGTCAAATGCCGACGGCGGCATACGGCAACGGCCGGATTGCCGTGGCGCCGCAAGTGCCGTATTTTATTTATCTTGATCAAACAAATCCGCATTTCCTGGCGATCGATACGCGCTACTCAGAGTATGGCCTGGAGGCGCTTGCGGACTGGATGCATCAACATCATGTTGTTGCCACCCTAACTGCCACGAGGCTGGTGCTGCCCAGGTCACCGGAAGCCAAAGTGCAGAGTTATCCCCTTACGCCCTTAATGCTGATAGGCGGCATGACGCAATCAGGATGGCAGAAATTTTTCCATGCCGTGCGGGGGTGGGAATGGACAATTATGACGGTTGTCACGTTCAGCGTTCATTATGTGTTGCTGGTGCTCAGCGCGCTTTTGTGGGGTGTGCTGACGCAGTTTTTATCGCAGTTCTTTGGGGCCTTTATTAATATGGGCGCGTCCATCCGTCTAGCCGCCGTGACCAGCCTGCCGTTCTGGCTGATTACGGAATTGCTGGCGGGTCTGGGAGATGAGGGATTGTTCACCCGCTTAAGCACGCGGCTCGGGTATTTGTATTTGGCTATCCGCGCCAATAAGTAGCTCATCCAGAGCATAGTCGGTCAGGCGCTGTTAACCTGCCGCAGGGTTATGGAAGCTATCGTCAAAAATTTTCTATATTTACCAGATACCTGCCCCAAGACCCCTAATCTCCGCCAATATTCATACAATCTTCATAATTATCCGCACAGTAAGTGTGGTAGCTTGAGCCTTAAGATTGATGAAATGCTGAAAAAAACATTTAAGGAGACGGTTATGGCCGATACACTCAAAAAACCTGCCCCGGCAGCACCTCAAGCTCCTAACCCCGATGCGCCTTTCAATGCGGCGCTGGATGACACTCTGCATATGTTTGCAGAGGATGCTCAAACCCCTTTGGGTTCTGCAGAAAATCCCGTCCCCACCCCACATCCTAACCCCGCGGTGAGTCAACCAGTGACAGTTGGAGAGGTAGGGGCCGGCTCCCCCGAAGCTCCGTCCGAGCATGGATCACTGCCTCCCCCACTGGCGAATAGGGTGAATGGACTTTCCGACGAGGAATTCGCAGAACTGGTAAGCCAGATGAAGAACAGTGAGGCGGTAAGCCGAGAGATAAAGCAAGCTATTGCCCAGGCTGAAATGCCCACAAATGAGGGTGGATCGACTGGAGAATTTGATCCTAAAGCCGCGATGAAAAAGGCGGTAAACGACGGATTGGCCGCGTTTGTACCGCTCGAAGGTCCCAACTCCGCGACATCGCTGATTGATACCGCCGTGAAAAATGTCAAGACGGCCAAAGAGGTCGAGGCATTCTCCGCTGAGTTAGCTGAAGCGAATAGGCGCGACAACGAGGGGCTGGATGAGGCAAATCCTGCGCTGG
>CAZRJZ010000190.1:0-3715 GCA_964600465.1 uncultured Rickettsiales bacterium | reverse complement strand
TGCGCGGCGCAGCCAGCGTAACGCAATCAATATATTGATTGCGAATTAGTATCAGATACTCGTCTTTTTAATCCGGGACATAAGCGCAGGCGCGCAGGGCGCTATTTCTGGCGGAATTTAATTCGGCCCTTGGTCAGGTCGTAAGGGGTCATTTCCACCAACACCGAATCACCCGCGAGTACGCGGATGCGGTTCTTGCGCATTTTTCCGGACGTATGGGCAATCACGATATGTCCATTTTCCAGTTTGACGCGAAAAGTCGCATTGGGCAGCAACTCCGTTACCACGCCAGGAAATTCGAGTAATTCTTCTTTAGCCATTCGAAAGGAAGCCCATCATTTTGTATTGAATCTTGGGCATTGCTAAACAAAATCCAGTCATATATCAAGATAAACCTCTTAAATAAGTAGGTTTTTCTCAAAAAATCTGAAAACGCGCCAAAAAAAGCGCCTGCGCATCCTTACAGCGCTGCCTGAGCGCTTGGCAGAACCGTAAACGGATCCACCGGAGCATTGCCCTTGCGCAGCGAGAAATAAATCTCCGGACTCGCGGAATCATGAGTTCCTACGCGCCCGATAACGTCGCCTTGCTTGACGCTTTGTGCACGTTTCACGCCCACGTTTTGTAAGTGCGCATAGGTGGTGTTATGCCCTTTGGCGTGTTTTATAATCACCATATTGCCATATC
Source organism: uncultured Rickettsiales bacterium (assembly GCA_964600465.1). Classification (GTDB taxonomy): domain Bacteria; phylum Pseudomonadota; class Alphaproteobacteria; order Rickettsiales; family SXRF01; genus CAYMDD01. The sequence continues at coordinate 3,028 of CAZRJZ010000190.1, read as the reverse complement.
CTTTTAAGGAATTTCCTACATAGGCGACCGTGCCGTCGGCGGAGGCGCGCACCGGAGCGCCGGCTTTGCCGGAAATGGTAATGCCGTCATGGATTATACCTCCGTCTTGCGGCCCGAAATACGATGTAACGGAGCCGTCAACAGGCTGGATGAAGGCGGATCTATGAATGCTTGCGCTTTTTGGCGCTAAGCTGGCGCTTGGTTTTGTGGCGGGAAGTTCAGTTTTTTTTTGAGCCGGAGGCGGGAGGTCGCTGACACCCACGGCCTGTACGCCCACAGCAGGAGCACGAGTGGAAAGAGAATGCTCAGGTGGAATATAGGCGCTATCGGCGCCGGCAGATGGCGTAAGATTGTTATAATCCCTTACCGAAGCCATGCTGCCGCTTCCGGAGGAGCCTTTATAAACAACTTCTGCGGGTTGCTGGCTGCAGGCACAGAGCAGCAGGCTGGCTGTAACGGCGGGATATAGAAGCAGGCGGGGCATAAATTTCACACAAAAGCGCAGACGAGAAGAAGCACCAACCGCCTTCGTAGCATGAATTGATTAAATATTAGTAAATTTTTAGCCGAGTTGCGTCGGCTGCAACGCGCTTTCCAGCTGTTGCCGATCTATTAAGCGCGCATAGCCATTGGTAAGTTGCCTTTTGATATTAGCCGCCGACGAGGATTGTGCAGAGCTGTTAGCTTCCTGCTCGTTTGCCTGATGCGCGTGCGCATGCTGACTGACTTCCACGCCCACCGGTACGATAATCACTTGGGGTGCTTGCTCCGGCGCTTTGTGATGGCATTTGGCACGCTCCCGCGCGGTGCATTCCAATTGAGTAGATATCGCGTTAGAGATAAGAGCCGCGCCTACACCAACGACTCCCATGGCTGCACCGGCCATAAGCAAGGTTCCCGCTGCCTCGGAGGTAATCAGACCCCCCTTGTCTAAAAACGCATTGGCGTTGACAGGCGCGAGTTTGATTAATTCCGCGGCGCCCTTTGCCCACGCGCCCTCCATTTTGGCCATGGCGCCAATCACAACCGAAAAAAACGCCACGCCGATGGTGCCGTAGGTCAGTGGACTGAGAACCTGCATAACGGTTTTGCGTAAGACCGAAAAACCAAAGCTTTCGTCTTCGGCGTTTGCATTCTGCTGCGCCACGCCAAGCGCATTGGCCTGCTGTATATTAGCGACTCTTGCACCCGCCTGCATCTGCGAGGGCGAGACCCTGACCGGAGGACTGGGAGGCATTGTTCGATCCCTTGTTTTTTCCCATATATATCACGCATTACAAGAGTTGTATGTGACAATTCGATGAATTTTTAAGAGGATAGTGGAGAAATAGGGCGTGCTAAGAATAAATTATTTGATTGCATAGGGTTAGAAGCGCTGCATTCTTCCATATTCCAAATGCCGATTACCTGATGACTAATGGCCAATAATCCTTTAGTAATTCCTACACCCTGTCATTTCATCATCTTTCCATGTCTGCCAAAGCCGAACTGATCACCGAATTCCGCCGCGCCGATCTCTCCGATCTGGTGCAGGCTACCGAGGACGCAATCCGCGATGGCATCGGATTCAACTGGGTCATTCCCCCTTCCCGGGACACGCTGGAGACCTATTGGAAAGGCGTGCTGGTGGTGCCGGAACGCGTATTGATCGGAGGACGGCTGGAAGGCACCCTCTCCGGCAGCATCCAACTGGTAAAACCAGGAATCAGTAAGGAAACTTCTTCTTTTGCAGCGTCTTTAGAAGCGCATTTCGTAGCTCCCTGGGCAAGGGGCCATGGTTTGGCGCGGGCATTGCTGCAAGAGGCAGAGCGGGAGGCGCGTAAATCCGGATTTTCGGTGCTGAAACTCAGCGTGCGTCAGACGCAAGAGGCAGCTATCCGGCTTTATGAAGAAAGCGGATATGTTTTATGGGGAATATTGCCGATGGATGAGTTCGTCAGCGCGCAAATGGTAGCGGGGCGATTTTACTATAAAAACCTGGAACCGATTTCCAATCTGGTTTAGCGTTAAACCCATGCTCGTTCCTTTCAGCCGCTTTGCGCTTCTTCTTTCTCTGGCCTTAATGCTGGGCGCATGCGGGTTTGAGCCGCTGGCGGCAAGACACAAAGGGGACACAAGCACAGATCTTGCCTCTATTGATGTGGATCCGGTCGATGGTAGAACGGGGCAATTGTTTCGCGCCCGGCTGCAGGATCTGCTTAACCCGGGCAATGTTGAAGGCATGCAGAAGATTTATCGTTTAAGCCCCACCCTCACCCATACTGCCGTGCAAGCCGTTGTAGCGCCGAATGGATCGGTGCTCCGCTACGATCTTCATATGCAATCTTCCTATACGCTCACGCGCATATCCGACGGCAAGCTTGTTCAAAAAGGAGACTTCCAGCGCGTTGGTTCCTATAACAGCCTGCCGAACGCCTACCTCTCCTCCTACGCTTCCGAGCAGGATGCGCTTGAGAATCTGGCCAGAACCCTGGCGGAAGAATACCGTATGCGTCTTGCCGGCATTCTTGCACAGGAGAGCATTCATTCTGCCAACCCATGAAACTTTCGCATAAGCAGATAGCTGAGTTTATCGCCGCCCCTGACCGTGCTTATGCCGGCGTGCTTCTCTATGGTCCGGACAGTGGATTGGCGTTAGAGCACATGCACAATATTGTGCGGGTATTGCTGCCGGCGGGCAATGCAGATCCTTTTGCTATGCGGGAGATATCTTCCGACATGCTGAAGGATTCTCCAACGTTGCTTGCCGAGGAATGTGCTGCCTTTAGCTTTGGTGGCGGCAAGCGTGTGATTGTCTTGCGCGGCGCAGCAGATAAATGCACCAAAGCCGTAGAATTGGCCTTAGAGAGCATGATCCCGGAGGCGTTTTTAGTCATAATGGCCGAGGAGCTTGGCCCACGCTCAAGTTTGCGTTTACTGTTCGAGCAGGGAAAAACGCTTGCAGCGCTTGCGTGCTACCATGATGAAAGCGCCGATATTCAAGCCTTGGCGCGAAGGTGCGTGCGTTCCCGTACACGGAAGCGCAGGC
>CAZRJZ010000189.1:0-3725 GCA_964600465.1 uncultured Rickettsiales bacterium | reverse complement strand
GTAATTTCACCAAACTTTGAAGCGCCGGCAGAGTTAAAACGGAACGTCACCACCGGCTCGCCGCTTTGATGATCGTAGGAAGGATGAGCATCCACCAGCATGTCTCCGGAAAGCTCCACCCGATCCAGCACCGCATAACGCTGCGGCGGCGTGTCTTTGAGGGCCTCACGGCTATCGCCTAAGATGATACGGGTGCCGGGGCGCACGGTGCCCAAGGCAATCTCATCGGCAGTGGCGGTTTCATCGAGCAAATGAAAGGTCATTTTTGCGGTGCGACCCAGCAGTTCTTTTAAATGTTCCGGATTCTGTAACCCCGGTACCTGCAGGAGAATACGGTCTTCGCCCTGCCGCTGAATCACCGGTTCGCGGGTGCCGGTTTCATTCACGCGCCGATCGACTATCTCCAGGGACTGATCAAGAATCTGCCCCTTGCGGACACGCGCCCATTCCTCGCTGAAAAACGCCGCATATTCATTGCCTGAGAGTTGCGTTACCTGAATGTCACGGTCAATGCTTCGCAGGATCTTCAGAATATCGAATCCCTCCTCTTCGCGCAGCGAAAACAGCACCTTGCCATTTTCCAGGCGCAAATTTTTGTAACCAATTTTCTCGGCCCTTAGTTTACGGCGTACATCATCCAACAAAACACTCATCTGCTCTTTGAAGTACGTATTGAAATCAACGCTTAACAATAGATGCGATCCGCCCTGCAGATCCAGCCCCAAGTTCACGGTTTGATTACGCAAGAAACCAGGCAAATGCTCACGCTGCCCGGATGAGAGGAAAGTCGGCACGCTAAAGATAAGCGAGATAAAACAAACCAACAGAATAAGAGTGATCTTCCAGCGTGGAAAGTCGAGCATAGCGAAGCGGCCTTACAGTATATGGCTTGCGTTGGAGATAACGCCGCCTTAGTTATCGTTCGCGGTGTCGGCGGTGGAAACGTCGGCGCTTACTTTTTCGGAAATGCTCGCCCTGCTCATTCGCACACGCACGCTGGGCGCGATTTCCACCACGGCGACATCCCCGCCTTCGAATTTTACAATTGAGCCTATAATCCCGCCGGCCGTTACCACACGGTCGCCTTTTTTCAATTCTGCCAACAAATCCTTATGGGCTTTTACCCGCTTCTGCTGCGGACGGATAAGCAGGAAATAAAAGATAGCAAACATCAGAAAAACAAATATCAGCGTATCTTTAAACATTTTTTCCTGCGTCAGCTCGTACGGCACCGGCTCGGCCACGCCAACGGCGGTTTCCGTGGAAACAGGAGGCGCCGGATCAGCGGCGAATGCGGAAGGAATCATCATAACGAACGGCCACCTCTTGCGCCGATGTTTTTCTCAATCTTTCCAGAAAGATCCTTCATTACACCGAAAATTTTTCTTTGCAAAGCATGCTGTTCAACCGAAAGAGCTGCCGGGTTACCTCTCAAGAAAGTCCGAGCTAAGAGGTCAGCCTCTTCCATAACCACCCAACGCAAGGCCTGCTCAAAGAGGCCTGGTTGTTCTGGATATAACAACATCAAGTCTCTGATAGCGTCTTTTCCCAAAACTTTTCTGATAAACCGCGATCTAGGACCTAGGAAACCTTCCGATCCGAGCAGATCGACAACTTCCTCCTCGCTAGTCGGGGAACGACCAAACATAAACACGCCTTATCTTTTGCTTACTTCACTTAATCTTGGCTTCGGTGAATTCCACATGTTTGCGCGCCACGGGATCGTATTTACGGAATTTGAGCTTTTCCGTCTGTTTGCGCGGGTTTTTTTGAGCCACGTAGAAATAGCCGGTGTCCGCCGAGCTAACAAGCCGTAATAAAACAATATTTTTCTTTGCCATGGAGCGCCTCTTTCGCCGGTGTATGTCGGTTTAAGGCGCTGGAGGGTAGTGGTTTTTATGTCGAAGTCAAGTGAAATCGATTACGCAATCATCCGTGCTACTGTATAGGCACATAAAGCTGCGGCGCTGCCCACCAATACCGTCTGTAATGCCGCTTTAAAGCGTGGCACGCCGGTGAAATGTCCCCGAAACGCGCCGAAAACCGCCAGGGCAACCAATGTAATACCGCAGGAAGCTGCAAGCGCGTCAGACACATGGGGGGTGAAAAAATATGGGGCAAGCGGGATAATGCCGCCCAGCACGTAAGCGCTGCCAATGGTCAGTGGACTTTGCAATAAGCGCCGGGGATCTGGTTTATCCAGGCCAAGTTCAAAACGCATCATGAAATCCACCCATTTTTCCGGGTGCTGGCTGAGCGCCTCGGCTACCATCTGCGCCTGCGATTGCTCAACACCATAAGCGGTTAAAATGCCAACCACCTCTTCAGTCTCCTTGTGTGGAACGATTTGCGTTTCCATCACCTCGCGCTGATATTCGGATTCATAATGCTCCGCTTCCGTGCGCGCGCCCAGATATCCGCCGAGACCCATGGCCACAGCGCCGGCGGCGATTTCTGCGATCCCTGCGGCAATAATGATGCCCGAGGAGTCTACCGCTCCACTTAAACCGGCCGCCAGGGCAAAGGGTACGGTCAAGCCATCGGCCATGCCGATCACGAAATCCCGTGTATTGGCGGAGGAAGCAATGTGTTCTTCGATATGCGGCATCTACAGCCTAAGCGCCGCTTCAGCAGTGATGGCGCCTTCATATAAAGCGCGGCCTATAATCACGCCCTCAATGCCTTTCGCTTCGTGGGCTTTATAGGCCTCAATATCCGCCAAAGCGGTGACGCCGCCGGAGGCAATAACGGGGGTGCTGAGGCGCTCGGCCAGCGCCAGGGTTTCTTCAATATTCGGGCCTTGCATGGCACCGTCGCGTTCGATATCGGTGTAGATAATGGCGCAAACGCCGCAGTCTTCGAATTTTAAGGCAAGATCCAGCGCGCTTTGATCGGTGATTTCTGCCCAGCCGTTTAAGGCCACTTTGCCGCGTTGCGCATCAATCCCTACCGCTACCTGGTCGGGGAAAAGACGGCAGGCTTCCTTAACGAAGATGGGATTGCGTTGCGCAACCGTGCCTAGAATCACCCGCGATATGCCCGCTTCCAGCCATTTGGCCAGTATGTCCATATTGCGTAGTCCTCCGCCTAATTGCACAGGAATCGTAATACGCGAAAGCACAGCGCGTACCGCTTGCTCATTGGCAGGTTTTCCTTGAAACGCGCCATCCAGATCTACCAGATGCAACCACTGAAACCCGCTCTTTTCAAAAATTTCCGCCTGGTCTGCGGGGCGTTCAGAAAAAATGGTGGCTTGCGTCATATCGCCCCGCAATAACCGTACGCACTTGCCGTCTTTTAAATCAATTGCCGGGTAAAGGATCATGCGGTTACGGTCAGTGGATGGTCGCGTTGGCGGGGATGGCGACAGTGTCTTGCGGTTCAGTAGGGATGCTTGGCTTAACGGTCTTTTCCGCTACTAGCGCCGGCATATAACGCGGGTTAAAAAGCGCCGGGCGGCGGTGGTGATTATCGTGAAAATAGATGCCGAACCATAAAAGATTCGCCAGCTTGTAGTAAAAATTGTTATTAAGATTGCCGGGCCGCGTTTCTCCGGTTTTAGCGTCTACGGGATGTGCGTAATAATTGATATGAGCAAATAAAAGATGATTGGCGACGTAAGAGGGGACGTAGAAAAACGCAAACCCTTCCGGCCCCAGCAGTAAATACCAAAGCGCCAAATGGCAGACCACCATCGACAGGAAGCTCACGTACACTCCCATGCG
>CAZRJZ010000188.1:0-3737 GCA_964600465.1 uncultured Rickettsiales bacterium | reverse complement strand
CAGAATCCCATTCTCTGAATCAAAACCGCCGCGTTCGTAAAACTGGATACTCTGCTCACTCGGCCATACAATAACCGTTTCCAACCCTCTTTGCTGAATCCAATCCTTCACGAACCGTAATAGCTCGGAGGCAAAGCCTTTATTTCTTTCGGCTGGGAGGGTGTAGGTGGTTGTCAAATATCCCCACGCCGGATTATTTCGAATGGGGCGTGGTAGTGGATTGATAATAAACAGACTCATCATAGAGACGATTTTGCCATTATCTTCTGCGACAAAATGAAAACAATGCGGGTTTTGTTCAGACCAGTGCCTGAAAATATTTTGGAATTCGATTCGAGAAATGGCTGCGCTGCCGCTATCTTCTTTGATGAAATCCCAGCGCAAGTCAGCGAGTGCGTTTAAGTCTTGTAGAGTGGCAAGCCGGTATTGCATATTAAAAATGCTTCTTGGCAAAGGCTCTGCCTGAAGCAGTTTTTAGGTATGCTTCAAATTTATCAGCCTTTTCATGATCCGAAAAAGCAACATAACCAACCAGTTTCCATGGCGCAAATTTCTTGGTATGTGGAGAAAAGCCATCATTATGTTCTGTAAGGCGTCTTTTTAAATCCAATGTACTTCCCACGTAATATCTTGCAGGAAGAGAAAGGCTTTGTAACATATAGACATATTTCATATAGTCCGCCTTCGTCCGTCTCCGCTACGCTACGACGTGACTTCGTCGTGACATCCGCTTCGCACGCTCCGGCTTTGATTGGGTTACACCCAATCACGCCGTAGCTAAAATTTTGGCTTCGCCAAAATTTAGCGAAGGCGGATGGTCGGAGTGATAGGATTTGAACCTACGACCCCTTGCACCCCATGCAAGTGCGCTACCAGGCTGCGCTACACTCCGACACAAACAAACATCCAACTTCCATGATAAGGGGTTACAGTAACTACCCCCCTCTACGGCGCAGAGGAATGTGACATACACTATTTATCAGACAGGAAGAAGCAAAAATTAACGCCGCATCAAGCCGCCTGTTTGAGTTCCAGGCGCTCGAATACCCAGGCCAGGGCACGCGTAAGCTCAATCATCATCTCGCGCGTATGCATAGGCGTGGGCGTAATACGCAAGCGCTCATGCCCACGCGGCACGGTGGGGTAATTAATAGGTTGCACATAAATATCGAAATTCTTGAGCAACATGTCTGAGGCCTGCTTGCAGCGCACCGCATCACCCACGAGTACCGGAATAATATGACTCTCCGTAGGGAGCATGGGAATATGCGTACAACGCAGCATTTCCTTCAGCATGCGAACATTATCCTGATGCGCGCTACGTTCAGCATCGGATTCGCTCAAATGCCGAATAGCGGCAATGGCCCCTGCGGCCAGAGCGGGCGGTAGCGCCGTGGTGAAAATAAAGCCCGGCGCATATGAACGCACGGCATCTATCACCATGGCAGAAGCGGCGATATAACCGCCCATCACGCCGTAGGCTTTGGCGAGCGTCCCCTGGATAATAGACACGCGCTCCATGACACCATCGCGCTCGGCGATACCTGCTCCGCGCGCGCCGTACATTCCCACGGCATGCACTTCATCCAAGTACGTCAGCGCCCCGTATTGATCCGCAAGGTCGCAATAGGCAGCAATTGGCGCAATATCGCCTTCCATGGAATACACGGATTCGAACGCAATAAGCTTAGGCCGCGCCGGATCAACGCGCGCCAGAAGCGACTCCAGATGCCCGGGATTATTGTGGCGGAAGATATGTTTTTCCGCTTGCGAATGCCGCATGCCGTGGATCATGGACGCATGATTGCACTCATCGGAGAAAATTACGCATTCCGGAAGAAGGCCGGCAATCGTGCATAAGGCCGCTTCATTGGCGACATAACCGGACGTCATTACCAATGCCGCTTCCTTGCGGTGCAGCCCGGCCAGAGTTTCTTCTAAAATCACGGCCAGATGGTGCGTGCCGGAAATATTACGCGTTCCGCCCGCTCCCGCCCCATAATGCATCACGGCCTGACACATGGCTTCCAGTACTTTTGGGTGTTGCCCCATTCCTAAATAATCATTGCTGCACCAAACGGTTACATCCCGGCGGGTCAGATGGCTGGTGGCGATGGGATATTGCCCGGCGCGGCGTTCCAGATCGTTGAAGACGCGATACCGCCCTTCGGCCTTAAGGGAGCGGATGGATTTAGCAAAAAATTGTTCGTAAGAAAAACTCATAATCCTATCGAAGTAGCATAAAACGCGCAAAGTAGCATTGTTTTTTAACGCAGGATGCAGTGGTTTTTTTTGCGGCAATCCTTCAATGAATAGTTGAAGTCCGGACATAAAGACGCTATCCAAGCGCCTGTCAGCTTATATTCAATGGAGAAAAAAATGCCTATTCCTTCAGACGTTAAACGCATTCTTGGCTATTATGAGAGCGATACTCCAGGCACCAAAGGCAACCTTGCGCGTATTTTAATGCAAGGTAAATTAGGAGGAACAGGAAAGTTACTGATTCTTCCCGTAGATCAGGGTTTTGAACATGGGCCTGCGCGTAGTTTCGCTAAGAATCCGGCAGCGTATGATCCGCATTATCATTATCAGCTCGCCATTGATGCTGGGCTTTCCGCTTATGCCGCGCCGCTTGGCATGCTGGAGGCGGGAGCGGACACGTTCGCCGGCCAAATCCCGACCATCCTTAAGGTCAACAGCTCCAATTCCCTTGCGCCCAAAGACGAAGCGCCCAACCAGGCCATTACCGGCTCCGTGGGCGATGCCTTGCGCTTAGGTTGCGCGGCGATTGGCTTTACCATTTACCCCGGCTCCCACGCCGCTATGGACCTGATGGAAGAAATACGCGAAATGTCGGAAGAAGCAAAGGCCGTGGGCATTGCCACCGTGATCTGGTCTTACCCACGCGGCGGCAATCTCTCTAAAGATGGCGAAACAGCGGTGGATATATGCGCCTATGCCGCGCATATGGCAGCGCTTTTAGGCGCGCATATCATTAAAGTAAAGCCGCCCACCGAGTTTTTGGAACTCGGTGAAGCCAAGAAGGTCTACGTGGGCGAGAAAATACCCGTCAGTACCCTTACAGAGCGCATCCGCAACGTGGTGCAGGCATGCTTTAACGGGCGAAGGATCGTGGTATTCTCCGGAGGCGCAGCCAAGGGCACGGAGGATATTCTCAATGAGGCCCGTGCGATTCGTGATGGCGGCGGCAACGGTTCCATCATCGGCCGCAACTCCTTCCAGCGCCCACGCGATGAAGCGCTTAAATTGCTCAGCGATCTGATTGCCGTTTACAAAGAACCCGCTAAGTCAGCTTGAGAAGGATCCCGATAGGCAGTTTTAAGTCTACTGTTGTAATTTGATACGCACGTAATATGCTGGCGCTCCGGTTTCATATAACTTTTATGGCTTATGACTGACGCTTCCGTAGTATTTCCCGTCGAGCGAATCATGGAGATGATTCCGCATCGGTATCCTTTTTTGCTGATCGACCGCGTGATTGAAGCGGTCAAAGACAGCCACGCGGTGTGCATTAAAAACGTCACATTTAACGAGCCGCATTTTATGGGGCATTTTCCGGGAAAGCCCGTAATGCCGGGTGTGCTGTTGATTGAGGCCATGGCGCAAACCTCCGCCGTATTGGTGGTGCATACGCTGGGTGCACACTCAGAAGGGAAGCTTGTTTACTTCATGTCAATCGACGAGGCGCGTTTCCGTAAACCGGTAGTGCCAGGAGA
>CAZRJZ010000187.1:0-3743 GCA_964600465.1 uncultured Rickettsiales bacterium | reverse complement strand
GCAGAATTACTTTCCTGATACCCTGCCCAGGCGCCAGTATTACAATCCTGTAGAGCGTGGATTTGAGCGGGACGTACGTAAGCGGCTTGAGTATTGGGCAAGATTACGCAAAGAAGGCGCAAAGGCGGATTGTTAACGCACTTGTATAGTCGCTGGCACTGTGTTACGGGTTTTTTTGCAATAAAGAGCATGACTTATGAGAGTTGGTATTTACCCCGGCACATTTGATCCCATCACCGTGGGGCATGTGGATATTATCAGCCGTGCTTTGCATGTGGTGGATCGTCTGGTGATCGGTATCGCCCTTGATTCCGGAAAAGATCCGGTGTTTTCTTTAGAAGAGCGTGCAGCGTTGGCGCGCGCCGATATTCGTGATCTTGGCTCTGAATACGCAAGCCGCATTGAAGTGCAGACATTTTCCGGGCTTTTGGTCAATTTTGCAGAAAGCGTTGGCTCCCGCATTATTATACGGGGCATGCGTGCGGTTTCGGATTATGAGTACGAATTTCAAATGGCGTGTATGAATGCGCGCCTTAAACCGGATATTGAAACCGTGTTTCTTACCGCCTCAGAAAACACGCATTTTATTTCTTCACGGTTTGTCAAGCAAATCGCTCGCTTAGGTGGCGATATTTCCACCTTTGTTTCCAGGCATGTGGCTAGCGAGCTATATCGTCGTTATGGTCAAAAAAATCTGAAAGAAAACGGATGAAGCATTGGGTTGTTGCGATGTGCCTGCTTAGCGGTTGCGATACCATTACGCGCAATGCCAATGCGTTGGGGGAGCATATGCCGGTAATTGGGGACCGCTGCGAATATTGGCAATGTTTTACCGAATCGGGGCGGGAGCAGAGCGATGCGATCAAGCGACAGCGGATGATGACGGAAGGAGCTGCTTCCCGTGCAGCGCCGGATAGTCCTGCTCCGGCTGCTCAAACTACGTCTAAGCTGCCTCCCGCGCGTAAGCCGGTCCCGCAGCGTAGGTCAGTCGATTGATTCGTTGTCTACAAGCGGTAACGTTAAATTAACCATGAAAAATAGTTGAGGAATATCGCCGTGTCTTCCGACCACCGTCTGCGCCGTGTCATTAGATTTGTTGCCCTTGCAAACTTTGCCTATTTTGTGGTGGAGTTTGGCGTGGCGCTTAGTATCGGTTCGGTGGCGTTATTTGCCGATAGTGTGGATTTTCTGGAAGATGCATGCGTCAATCTGCTCATTCTTCTTGCGCTTGCATGGACATTGAAAGCGCGCGCAAGAGTAGGCATGATGCTTGCAGCGCTTTTACTTTGGCCGGGCATTGCCACCGTTTGGATGGCCTGGCATAAACTTAATGCGCTCACGCCGCCGGAGCCGTTTTTGCTTTCCCTTACCGGCTTAGGTGCATTGGGTGTGAATGTGACGTGCGCATTTATGCTCATCCGTTACAGGCACAACAGCGGAAGTCTTACCAAAGCGGCCTTTCTCTCCGCCCGTAACGATGCGCTGAGCAATGCAGCGATCATCGTTGCCGGTCTGATAACCCTGATTATGGCATCCGGCTGGCCCGATCTTATTGTAGGAATCGCGATTGCGCTGCTGAACGCCGGAGCCGCCAGGGACGTATGGAAAACGGCGCGCAGGGAAAAGCTGGAAGCGGAGGGTTTGTCTCCTTAAGACGCCTGGCGGTAGAGCCAAGGACATTCCTGGCGCTGCGCCTGTTCAAACGCGTCGATATTCTTCAAATGCTGTAAGGTGAGGCCGATGTCATCCAGTCCGTGTAGGAGGCAGTGTTTGCGAAACGGCTCAATTTTAAAATGCAGAACCTGTTTTCCTGCCGTGATGGTTTGCGTTTCAAGATCCACCGTTACGCGCTGATCCGGCGCTTTGCGCGCGTGCTCCATGAGCATATCCGTCTGAGCCTTGGGCAACGCGATTGGAAGAATGCCATTTTTAAAGCAATTATTATAAAAAATGTCGGCAAAACTGGGTGCGATAATGCAGCGGATGCCAAAATCCAGCAATGCCCAGGGCGCATGCTCCCGGCTGGAGCCGCAGCCGAAGTTTTCGCCTGAAATCAACAGACCCGCCTGGCGGTAAGCAGGCTGATTAAGAACGAAATCAGGGACTTCTCTTCCATCGGCCAGGTAACGCATTTCGTCGAACAAATGCACTCCCAAGCCTGTGCGCTTGATGGTTTTAAGAAATTGCTTCGGAATAATCATGTCCGTGTCCACATTGACAATGGGAAGCGGCGCGGCGACAGCGTGAAGGCGTATAAATTTTTGCATATGGTTGCTTATAGCTCAGGCTTGACGCTTGATCAAGAAGCTTGCGGAGGGATTTTAGATTTTTCTTTGCATTCCGGCAGCTTCACGGTACTCTACGCGTCCTTTGAATGAATCGTAGGTTAGAGGTATATGAAGCCCGTTAGCAAACCACAAAATCCTTGTTTTTCTTCAGGGCCATGCGCAAAACGCCCCGGCTGGTCTTTTCATGCGTTAAATGATGCGGCATTGGGGCGCTCACACCGTGCAAAGCTTGGGAAAAACAAGCTTCTGGAAGTGATTGAAAAAAGCAAATCCATCCTTAAAATGCCTGCTGACTGGCGTTTGGGCGTTGTTCCGGCTTCTGATACCGGCGCTATCGAGATGATAATGTGGAGTGCGCTCGGCGCGCGCGGTGTGGACGTGCTGGCGTGGGAAAGCTTCGGTGCCGGCTGGGCAACGGACGCGCAGAAACAGCTGAAACTTTCGAATCTCACCCTCCATAAGGCCGATTATGGCCAGTTACCGGATTTGAGCAACGTAAACTGGAAGAATGATGTGGTGTTTACCTGGAACGGCACTACTTCCGGTGTGCGTGTGCCGGACGGCGAGTGGATTGACGTAAACCGTGAGGGGCTTGCCATATGTGACGCCACTTCAGCGGTATTTGCCATGGATTTGCCCTGGGATAGGCTGGATGCGGTGACGTGGTCCTGGCAGAAAGTCCTGGGAGGCGAGGCGGCGCACGGCATGCTCGCGCTTTCCCCACGGGCGGTGGCGCGGCTGGAAAGTTACGCGCCAAGCTGGCCGCTGCCTAAAATCTTCCAGCTTACGAAAAGCGGCAAGTTGATGGAAGGTATCTTCAAAGGCGAAACCATTAATACGCCTTCCATGCTCTGTGTGGAAGACCAGCTGGATGCGCTCAAATGGGCTGAGTCAGTTGGCGGACTAAAAGGCCTGATTCAGCGCTCGGAGAGAAACTTGGAGGCCGTTGCTCAATGGGTGGAAAAAACGCCCTGGGTGGATTTTTTAGCTGAAAATAAGGCTAGCCGGTCTTGCACGTCTATTTGCCTTAAAATGGTGGATCCGGCGTTCACTGCCTTGGATGCTGAAGGGCGGCAAGCGGCCGCTAAGCAGTTGGCCGGCGCGCTGGAGAAAGAAAATGTAGCCTATGATATCGGCGCGTACCGCGACGCACCGGCGGGACTGCGGCTGTGGGGCGGGGCTACGGTGGAAACGGCCGATCTGGAAGCGCTCTTCCCCTGGCTCGATTGGGCATGGGCAGAAGTGAAGGCGGGTATGAGCAAAGCAGCGTGACCGGATTCATGGCCGCTAGCGAGTTCTTGTTTTAAGAGCCGGCGCTTGACGGAATCCCGTTACTGGCATTATGATCCGCCGCTCTGTGCCAGGCTCGATGCCATGAGTGGTCGAGAAGCAGTTAAGCCCCTGTGGTGGAATTGGTAGACGCGCCGCACTCAAAATCCCATGAGTCCTTCGCGG
>CAZRJZ010000186.1:0-3772 GCA_964600465.1 uncultured Rickettsiales bacterium | reverse complement strand
GCACGGAATTTCTGGCATGATTTGGCAGAAAAAGCTAAGGCGCAAGCCAGTGCATCTCATGATTATGGCATCACAAAGTGGTGGTCACAAGTTGGGATAACGGCGCAAAAAGTCAAAGATACCGTCATGCCGCTCCTCGAGAACGCGAAGCCAAAAGTAGAAGAAATCACGGCCAAAGCGCTTATGGATGCCACCCTGACCGCAACCGATCAACAATTATCAGACCAAGCACAATTAGCTGCTCATTTATCCGGCGCCGTGAGGACGGCATTAGAGAATAATAAAGAATGGTCCACAGGCATGGATGATGGGATGAAAGCGTTCATCGTTAAAACCGTTTCAGAGCAAATCTCTACCGCAGTACCAACAATCCATGATGATATTAGTAAGAATAAAGAATCTATCAAAAAATTGCAGCAGACCCTTGCCCCTTCCGCACCTGCTCCTGCCAGTACCGCTCCTGGGCCTGGGGCGTCACTGTCTACCCCTCTGCCTACTCTGACTGATTTGGGCGTAAGGGGCGGCCAACACACCAATGAGCACACTTCCCCACGCCCTCCTGCCAATTCAGATGAATTAAGAGCATTTCAGAACCCGCCAACCACGCCTGATCGTAGCGCCGCGCCTACTCTTATTTAAGCCACCACGCTTTTCAAAAATTTCCCCGCAATGGCAATGCCCTCCATGTCGATACTATGCCCAAGCCCAGGCCGTGTGTGCGACTGCACCGGCACACCACATGCCGCAAGGGCACGTTCAGCATACCCCATAGCGGCATAAGGCACCACGTCATCCATCTGGCCGTGGATCAGGCATACCGGCGGACGGTGAGAAATTTCCGCGCTTAATGCATCTCCTGCCAGGAGCGCGCCAGAAAATCCCGCCACCGCTCCCACATCAGCACGTCTTAGCGCCACGTGTAGCGAAAGCATGGTGCCTTGCGAAAAACCAATAAGCAGGACAGGCAAAGAAGGCAGCAATACTCCCTCCCCCCGCAGGATTTTGAGCTGCCCATCAATGAAGCTGTTCAGCCACTTCGTTGCATGCGTCACGCCAGCACTCATAGCCTCCGGTGAACGGTCATTCAGTGAAAACCATTGATACCCGAACGGATTCACCTCGCATATATCCGGAGCATTCGGCGCTATAAAATGCGCATCCGGCAAACTCTCCGCCAGCATGTCAGCAAGGTCAATAAGGTTAGCGCCATCCGCGCCCCAGCCATGCAGCAACAGCGCTAATTGTTTAGGGGTATTACCGGAACGTGGGGAACGTTGTGCGAGCATAAGCGTGATTCAGTCTTTAGTTGTGAGTGTTTAGAAAAAAGCATATCTGTTTATTGTTATTGCACATCCCCCACGTTTCTCACAACTAAAGACTGAACCACCCATGACTACTTTAACGCTCATCGACGGCTCCGGCTTTATCTTCCGCGCTTATCATTCCCTGCCGCCCATGACCGATCCGCAAGGCGTGCCCGTTAACGCTGTATACGGCTTTACCAACATGATCCTGAAACTCCGCAAAGACATGCCGAGCGACTATATCGCCGTGGTGTTCGATGTCTCGCGTATTACCTTCCGCAACGCCCTCTACGCTGACTATAAAGCGCACCGCCCCGATCCGCCGGAAGACCTGAAGCCGCAATTTGCCCTCATGCGTGATGCAGCGCGCGCACTTGGGCTGCCAGTGGTAGAGCTAAGCAATTACGAGGCGGATGATTTAATCGGTGCCTATATGTGCGCCGGACGCAACGTGGGCATGGATGTTACCATTATTTCTTCCGACAAAGACCTGATGCAATGCGTAGGCGAAGGCGTGCGCATGTTTGATCCCATGAAAAACAAACCCATCCATGCCGCCGAGGTAAGGGAAAAATTTGGCGTGGAACCGGAAAAAGTGGTGGAGGTACTTGCGCTGATTGGGGATACATCCGATAATGTTCCCGGCGTACCCGGCATTGGCCCCAAAACCGCCGCCGAACTTATCAACACCTACGGTAATCTTGAGACATTGCTGGCGCGCGCCCATGAAATCAAGCAGCCTAAGCGCCGCGAAGCACTCATTCAACACGCCGATCAGGCAAGGCTTTCCAAAAAACTGGTGCAATTGAACTGCGAATCTCCGCTCCCAATTCCGCTGGAGGATTTAAAAGCCCGCGCCGCTGATATGGGTGAGCTGCAGGCGTTCCTGCAAACGCATGGCTTTAGGTCATTGCTTTTGAAGATGGGAGAAAGCAGCATCCAGCATCCGGCATTTAGCATTCAGAAGTTAGCAGCAACCAGCGATCAGCAACTAGCGATTAGCGATACTGCTTCCCCGAATGCTAAATGCCGGATGCTGGATGCCATGCGCTATCACCTCATCCAGGACATCCCTTCCCTCACCGCCTGGATTGACCGCGCACGCGCCGCCGGTATTGTTGCGTTTGATTGTGAAACCACCGGCCTCGATCCCATGCAAGCGGAGCTGGTGGGATTTTCGTTATGCATTGAGCCGGGCGAGGCATGTTATGTGCCAATCGGGCATCGGGTATCGGGTACCGGGAATCAGCAAGAAACAGAAACGCTTTTTTCTAATCCCGACACCCAATCCCCGATACCCGATGCTCTGGTGCAAATCCCCCTCCCCCACGCCATCGCCCTCATCAAGTCGCTGCTGGAAGACCCGGCCACGCTGAAAGTCGGCCACAATATTAAATACGACATAGCGGTGATGCAAAATTACGGCATTCACATTGCGCCAGTCGATGATTCTATGCTCATGTCTTATTGCTTATACGCCGGCCTGCATCCACACAATATGGACGAGCTGGCGCAACGGTATTTAGGCGTCAAAACCATCACCTTCGATGACGTCACGGGCACCGGCAAAGGGCGCCTGTCATTTGCAGAGGTTCCACTGGAAAAAGCGCGTGATTATGCCGCCGAAGACGCAGACATCACCTTACAACTCGCGCATATTTTCAAACGCACATTATACGCCCAGCACCTGCTTACTTTATACGAAACCATCGAGCGCCCACTGATTCCAGTGATTACGGCCATGGAAACACGTGGCATTAAGGTAGACGCGCTGGTACTTGCGCGACTCTCCAAAGAATTTGAAATAAAAATGCACGGCCTGCAATCGGAGATCCACCAGCTGGCAGGCCATGAATTCAATATCGGCAGCCCCAAGCAATTGGGAGAGGTATTGTTTGACAAGCTTCAACTCCCCGGCGGAAAGAAAAGCAGTAAAACCAATGCTTACGTAACGGATATTCAAGTGTTGGAAGAACTGGCGGAAGCGGGTCATGCACTACCAGCAAAGGTCATTGAGTGGCGCCAATTAGCGAAATTAAAAAGCACCTATACCGATGCGTTACCGGCGCAGATTAACCCAAAAACAGGCCGTGTGCATACTTCCTACGCCATGGCCATTGCCGCCACGGGACGCTTGAGCTCCTCGGATCCGAACTTACAAAACATCCCCATACGCACACCGGAAGGCCGCACCATCCGCACCGCGTTCGTGGCAGCGCCAGGCTATAGCCTGATCTCCGCCGATTATTCGCAAATTGAGTTGCGCCTGCTTGCGCATATCGCCGACATTGGCCCCTTGAAAGAAGCCTTCCGCGAAGGGCGCGACATTCATGCAGCCACGGCCGCCCAAATGTTCGGCGTTGCCATCCATGAGGTAAGCCCGGAACTTCGCCGCAAAGCTAAAACCATTAATTTTGGCATCATCTACGGCATCAGCGCGCATGGGTTAGCGGTGCGCCTCGGCATTC
>CAZRJZ010000185.1:0-3773 GCA_964600465.1 uncultured Rickettsiales bacterium | reverse complement strand
CGCGCCACCGTTCGTTTAAGCATGGCCACCAACTCCCTATCCACCAGCGTATACATCACCACGCCAGGATTTTCGTTGATGCCTTGAATGACTTTTTCCATCTGCGATGGCGTGCGCACCAGCGACCACACGTGCTCATCCGGCTCAAGATCCTCAAATTGCACAATAGCAGCCCGCGCAACACTGCTTACCGTTTCGCCGGTTGAGTCGGAAACAAGGTGAAGATGGAATTTTTTCATGCGTGTGGATAATTCAAGTATAAAAACGGTTTTATTGGGGTATAGAAAAAAGAGCCAAATTTTCCCCGTTTCATCCCTAACGCATATATCCACTTATGCACAAGTGGATATATGGGGAATGGCCTGTGCATAGAATCATTCTCATCAACGCGTTAGATAGGACATAAACGGAATTAGATACACACTATATAATAATTAAAATTCAAACACCTAAAGAAATAATCCCTAGAAATAATCACAGGCGAAAATATCCCGATGGTAAGTGTGGATAATCCTGTGGTTAATATGCTATGCACAGGTTTCATCCCTCCTATTACTTATACTACCTTATTATTTAAATAATATAATTATAGAAGAGAGTCCGCTTCGAATGTGCAATCAAAAAACGTTTATCAATGCATTGAATAATATCCCTTCTCAAAAAGTTCCTTTTTGGTTTATGCGTCAGGCAGGTAGGTATTTACCTGAATACCGTGAGTTACGGACAAGCAGCAAAGGTTTTCTAGATTTATGTTACACGCCTGAGAAGGCCGCAGAAGTAACACTGCAACCTGTTCGCCGCTTCGGCATGAGCGCCGCTATATTATTTTCCGATATCTTAGTCGTTCCCCATGCCATGGGGTGGGATGTTGCCTTTGTCGAAGGGGAAGGTCCGAAGCTTACTCCTTTTCGGGAGTTAAAACAGCTTTCGTGTTTAATGGAAAACTCGGTTTTTGAGAAATTCACCCGTATTGCTCAAACAATAGAATTGGTGAAATCCAAACTTCCTCCCGACACGGCGCTGATTGGTTTTTCCGGAAGCCCATGGACGGTAGCATGCTATATGGTTGAAGGAGGAGGTTCGCGGGATTTTGATACCGTAAGGCGCTTCTCAATAGAAAAAAAAGATGTTTTTCAGCATCTCATTGATAGGATAACGAAAACAACCATTGCATATCTCTCGGGACAAATCGAAGCAGGGGCTGACGCTATCCAACTTTTTGATTCCTGGGCAGGAGTGCTTCCTGAAAATGATTTTTTCGAGTGGGTTATTACCCCCACCAAGAAAATTATCAAAGAAATAAAAAACCGTTTTCCTGAGATCCCTATTATCGGGTTTCCGCGTATGGCTGGCGCAGGCTATGCGCGCTATGCCAAAGAAACGGGAGTCGATGGGGTAAGTCTTGATTTCACCGTTCCGCTTAGCTTTGCAAAAGAAGCGCTCCAGCCGCATGCGGTACTCCAGGGAAACCTGGATCCTCTTTTGCTGGCTGCTGATTTACCACGGGCAATTGAGCAGGCAAAACGGATAATTGAAACTCTCGGTGAGAAACCGTTTGTGTTCAATCTTGGGCATGGTATGGTGCCTCATACTCCTCCATCCCATGTGCTTGGGCTTTCAGAATTTATTCGTGATATCCGCCTATGACGCAATCGTTTTCCGACCGTATAGCGGTGGTGCTGTTTAATCTGGGTGGACCGGATAAGACGGAGGCGGTGCGGCCATTTCTTTACAACCTATTTAAAGATCCTAATATCTTGCGCGTACCTTCCCTCTTGCGCAGGCCTATTGCATGGTTCATCGCGGCAAAAAGAGCGAAATTCGCCAGAGAAGTCTATGAGCGGCTAGGGGGTAAGTCACCGCTGCTTGAAAATACCGAACAGCAAGCGGACGCCCTTCAGAAAAAGCTTCTGAATTACGGTAATTATAAAGTTTTTGTGGCGATGCGTTATTGGCATCCTTTTACCGAAGAGGTGGTCGCATCCCTAGAGGAGTTCGACCCGCAAAAAATTATCCTCTTACCCCTTTATCCTCAATTTTCCAGTACCACCACGGCGTCTTCTTTCGATGAATGGGATAGAAAATCAAGGAAAACGCGCTTAAAAAATATTCCTACGATTCGGATATGTTGTTATCCGGATGAGCCAAATTTTATCGCCGCCCACGCGGGACTTATTCGCACCGCCTACTGGGATGCCTCGGAGTCGGCTAAACCGCGAATTCTTTTCTCTGCGCACGGGTTGCCTAAAAAAATTATCGAAGAAGGTGATCCGTACCAATGGCAGGTGGAAAAAACGGTTCATTCGATTTTAGCGGTCATGAATATAGAAAACGCTGATTTCTCCATTTGTTATCAAAGCCGTGTCGGGCCACTGGAGTGGTTAGGGCCTTCTACGGATGAAGAGATCCAGCGTGCCGGACAAGATAAAGTCCCGGTAGTTTTAGTGCCGGTGGCGTTCGTTTCGGAGCATTCGGAAACGCTGGTAGAGTTGGACATGGAGTATGGGCAACTTGCAAAAGAACAAGGCGTTCCCATTTACATCAGGGTGCCGGCGCTTGGCGTGGATGCGTCTTACATCGAGGGGCTTGCGCAAATGTGTCTGGATTCTAATTTGCGCGAGGGCGTTTCTTCTGCTTGCGGTGAGCGCATATGTCCTAAAGACATGCAATCTTGCTTGTGTATCCAACAGGGGTCGGTGAGCGCATGATGCAAACCTATATCTGGCTGAAAACCTTTCATTTAATCGCCGTTATGTCATGGATGGCAGGTATGCTTTATCTGCCTCGTCTGTTTGTTTACCATACGCAGGTGGTAAAAGGCTCAGAAGCAGATACTCTTCTGCAAACCATGGAGCGCCGGTTGCTGCGTTATATTGTCAATCCCGCCATGGTGGCAACGTTTTTACTGGGTGGCGCACTGGTTTACATCCGCAGTCCGGAGATATGGCAGGAAGGCTGGTGGCATGGAAAAGTAATGCTGCTGGTGTTTATGGCAGCAGTGCATGGCTATTTGGCTATCTGCCGTAAAAAGTTTGTTGCCGGAACCAATCAAAAAAGCACAAAATTCTATCGTATTTTAAATGAAGTTCCTACTGTGCTGATGATCGGTATCGTGATCCTGGCAGTGGTAAAATAAATATGGCGTTTAAACCCTACTGGCTTTACGGAACCCATCCGGTCAGAGCCGCGCTTGAGAACAAGCAGCGTATTATCCGGCGGATTTTGGTAACAAAAAATACGGAAAGAGAATTCTCTTCCGCGTTTCAGTCCAAGCGTTATCCACGCCTGGAGCTGGTAGAGCAGGCAAAGCTTGAAAAGCTCTTACCCCCGGGGGCGGTGCATCAAGGGATGGCGGTGGAAGTAGAGCCACTGCCGGAAATTACCTTAGAAGAATGCTTACCCGGCAGCGCCCCGTTTCTTATGCTCGATCAAATAACGGATCCCCATAATGTCGGGGCGATATTACGGTCTGCGGCGGCCTTTGGCTGCGCCGCCGTGCTGACAACCGCGCGGCACACGCCGGACGTAACTGGTGTGCTTGCTAAAGCTGCATCCGGAGCGTTAGAGATTGTTCCACTTATCAGCGTCAGCAATCTGGTACAGGCGATGGAGCAGTTAAAAAAGTCAGGATACTGGATTGCCGGATTAGATGGAAGCGCAAGCCAAACGCTGGCGCAGGCAAATCTGAATACGCAGTGCGCTCTGGTTTTAGGGGCGGAAGGCAAAGGCTTACGGCGCTTAACGGCGGAACGTTGTGATCTTCTCGTGCGGTT
>CAZRJZ010000184.1:0-3796 GCA_964600465.1 uncultured Rickettsiales bacterium | reverse complement strand
GGGATGAATTGGAAGCCATGTACCGTACCGTTTTGGGGCAGTTTGAGCAATATGTGAAGCTCAATAAGAAAATTCAACCCGAAACGCTGGCCAATGTCTCTAAAGTCAATAATCCCGGCTTGCTGGCCGATACCATTGCGGCGCATTTAGCGGTGGATATTGCGCAGAAACAAAAAGTACTGGAAACCCTCTCCATTCCCCAGCGCCTGGAGCAGCTCTTCTCTATTATGGAAAATGAGATTTCGGTCTTAAACACCGAGCGGCGCATTCGTTCCCGCGTGAAGCGGCAGATGGAAAAAACCCAGCGTGAATACTATCTTAATGAGCAAATGAAGGCCATTCAGAAAGAATTGGGTGAAACCGAAGACGGCAAAGATGAATTGACCGAACTGGAAGAAAAAATCAAGGCGCTCAAGCTAAGTAAGGACGCGCAGGAAAAATCGCTCTCGGAGTTGAAAAAGCTGCGCACCATGAGTTCCATGTCGGCGGAAGCGTCGGTGATTCGCAATTACCTGGATTGGATCGTCTCGATTCCGTGGAAGAAAGCCACGCGTATTTTAAAGGACGTGAAAACGGCGCAGAAAATACTCGACGAAGATCATTACGGATTGGAAAAAGTAAAAGACCGCATATTGGAATATCTGGCGGTGCAGCAGCGCAGCAAGCACCTGAAAAGCCAGATTCTCTGCATTATTGGCCCACCAGGGGTAGGGAAAACCTCGCTTGCGAAATCCATTGCACGCGCCACGGGTCGCAATTTTGTGCGTATCTCGCTTGGCGGCGTGCGGGATGAGGCCGAGATTCGGGGCCACCGGCGCACCTATATTGGCTCAATGCCGGGGAAGCTCATTCAGGCGATGAAAAAAGCTAAATCTTCCAATCCGCTCATTTTGCTGGATGAGATTGATAAAATGGGTTCCGATTACCGGGGCGATCCGGCGGCGGCGCTCCTGGAGGTGCTGGATCCGGAGCAGAACCATGCGTTTAACGATCATTATCTTGAAATAGATTACGATCTTTCCGACGTAATGTTTGTGGCTACCGCCAACACGCATAATATGCCGCGTCCGTTGCTTGACCGGCTGGAAGTGATCCGCATTCCAGGATACACCGAAGACGAAAAAGTGGGAATTGCCCGCAGGCATTTATTGCCTAAGCAGATCAAGCAGCATGGGCTGAAAAAAGACGAGTGGAGCATTACCGAAGAAGGCCTGCGCGAGATTATACGCTACTACACGCGGGAAGCGGGTGTGCGTAACCTGGAGCGCGAGATCGCTACGCTCACGCGCAAGGCGGTGAAAGACATTCTGATGAAGAATTTAAAGCACGGCATCCGCGTAAGTCCACGCAATATTTCCAAATTCCTGGGAGTTAAGAAGTACAGTTTCGGTGAAATTGAAAAGGATGATATGGTGGGCACCTGCACCGGACTTGCCTATACGGAATTCGGCGGAGATTTACTGGTCATTGAAGCTGTCAGCATGCCGGGTAAAGGCAAGGTGACGATTACCGGAAAGCTGGGCGAGGTGATGCAGGAGTCAGTGCAGGCGGCGGTGTCTTACGTGCGTTCGCGCTGTCTTTCGTTCGGGATTGTGCCGCCGCTTTTCCAGCACCGCGATAGTCATGTGCATGTTCCTGAAGGAGCCACCCCAAAAGACGGGCCATCGGCCGGTATTGCCATTACCACCGCTAGTGTTTCCATGCTTAGCGGCATTCCGGTAAAGCGCACTGTGGCCATGACGGGGGAGGTGACGTTGCGTGGGAATGTGCTTCCTATTGGTGGTTTGAAGGAAAAATTGCTTGCGGCGCTTCGCGGCGGCATTACCGTAGTGATTATTCCAAAGGAAAACATGAAAGATCTGGACGATATTCCCGATAATGTAAAACGGGATCTTACGATCATCCCCGCTTCGCATGTGGACGATGTGCTCAAAGTGGCGTTGACGCGTTTGCCGGAAGCGGTGGAATGGAAAGACCCCAAAGCGGACGAGTTCACGGTGCCTACGTTGGTAAAAACCGCCGGCGATCCGGTGATTACGCATTGAGGTATCGCCGGAGCGCAGGGCAAACGCGATCTAACCGGCCGGGTCGATTACATAGCCCACATGTCCCAGGATTGCTTCTACTTCCTGCTTTCCGAACGGAAAAAGCGCCTGGCGGAATTTAATCATGGAGCCGCGATTATTGAGTAACGTTCCTTCGGAAATCAGAGGGTATTTTCTTTGCATCATCTCTGTGTACTGGGGGCGGAGCTTGGCGGCATTTAAAGATACCAGCTCGTGATGTCCCTCGGTAAGCACTTCCTGAGCGTAGGCGTCGACAATGGCTGTGCCAAGATGGGTATAGTTGAATTCCGCTTTGGCAAAGTCGCGTACTTGCACCACGAAACAATAAGGCCATGCTTCCGCCAGGCACGGATGATCGGGATCCAGGTCATCCTCCACGGGCATGGTGCGCCCCTGGCAGCAATCCACCCAGTAGGAAAATAACCGAAACGCATGCCGGCGTTCATCTTCAAAGCGCGGCAGCGAGTTTATTTCTTTCAGCAAGAGAGCGTTATGCATTGTTCCCTCTCTTACGCCGGAAAGACTTTAAAGCGCATGCCTCCAAATATGGCATCGACTTTTCCGTATTCACCCAGCGGCAATAAGCATTGCCGGTATTTCACCGTATGACCGGCAAGATTCGGAAACTCTCCTTCTTCGATAGCCGGTTTGCCTGTGGCGATCACTTTGTGGTAGCTTTTGGCAAGCTTAGAAGGCCGCAACGATACCACGCCCCCCGGATCCGCTTCCGATAAGCCTTCCTGGTATGCGGCAATGATCGCGTCTCCAAGATAGATGTAGCTATAGTCCGGCTTTGATAAGTCAGCGACATGAATAAGGAAGCAATAATCCCAAAGATCCCCGATGTCATCGGGGTTGATGTCGTTTTCTGTGGGCATTTCCCGGGTGTCGCGGATTTTTTCCCAGTAAGACAATAAACGGAGAGTGATGCGACGCTCTAGGGGGCTGGATTCCTGCACAACATAAACCTTTATCGCTGGAGAACGGATTATGCTTCGATGGTAGCGGATAAGTATTAAGTTAAGGTAAAAACAATTCCCAGTGCGCGTCAATATTTAATAAAATTTTAACTATATGAAGCAGTGCTATATGCAACCAGCGGCTTTTGTAATGCGGGGTCGTAAAAAATACCACGGTACTGGTATATCCCGCTGCCAGGTCCTATAATCACCGTATGACCCCTTCTTCGCTTCCTCCTCTGCCGGAGCGCTTACGCCCACAAACACTCGATGCGCTGGTGGGGCAGGGGCATCTGTTGCAAGAAGGCGGGTTGCTTAAAAATATGGTTGAGCGCCGCGTGTTCGCCTCTCTCATTTTGTGGGGGCCGCCGGGTTCAGGAAAAACCACTATTGCGCGCTTGATTGCTGAGGCAAGTCAGTTTGCTTACGAGCAGGTATCTGCCGTTTCTTCGGGGGTGGGGGAACTGAAAGCGATTTTTGAGCGCGCGCGTCAGCGCAAGGAGCAGGGAATGCGGACGCTGGTTTTTGTCGATGAAGTGCATCGTTTTAACCGGGCGCAGCAGGATGTATTGTTGCCGGTTATTGAAGACGGAACGATAGTGTTTATTGGCGCAACTACCGAGAATCCTTCCTTTGAAGTAAATCCGGCCTTGCTTTCGCGCTGCCATGTGGTGATTGTAAAACGGCTCGGCGAGGAGGCGCTGGAGAAGCTCCTTCAAGAGACCATCCTGTTTTTTGTGTATCAGGCAGGGAACCTGTCGTGGAAGATTA
>CAZRJZ010000183.1:0-3808 GCA_964600465.1 uncultured Rickettsiales bacterium | reverse complement strand
GTGACGGGCACTGCGAAGTATGCCAACTGGGCACCCAACTGGGGCATGGTGGCAGCCGGCAATGCACAAACAAATGCTGAAGCAGAAACAACCGCTGAAAAGCCAAAGGATATGTCGAAAGACACCTGGGATAAAATCTGGGGCAGCGTAGACCGCGTGTCGCAGATCGGGCTCACCGTGGGCGGCTGGTTCATGGACAAAAACAAAGGTGCTGCTTCGACCACAACGGCACAGCAGGATTTTCAGGAGCAGTTCAAGGCCTTCGACCAGCAGCAGGGCGGCAACGGCCCGGATGTGTTCGCTATCCTGAAATGGGTCGGTATTGCTATCGTGGCAGGTATCATCCTGTATTTCGGAGGAAAATTGGTGCTGAAAATGCTCAATAAGTAACAGTGACCTATCCCATCGCACATATCAATGAAGGATACACGCCTATCGAGGCGCTGGCTACGCTCGCGCTGCAGGAGAAGCCTGCGGTGCAGCAGCTGCTGCGCCAGCATGGGTATACGTTCTCCGGGGAGCAGGATTACCTGCGTGCGCTGTCGGATGCGAGCTTCGATACTGCATTTGTAAGCGACCTTATCGCCACCGTCCACCTGAAGCAGGTAGCCCATTGGGCACATGCAGGCGGGGGAGGCGGGTTTACGGCAGGAGATGGCTTTTTCAATGCGATTGGAGGCTTATTCAACCTGGGCGGATCCATTGCTACCGGGGTGATGGGCAACAAAGCGCTGCAGGCACAGGCAGATGCCGCAAAGCAGACCTCAGCCGACCAGCTGCAGGCAGCTTATTACCAGCTGCAGGCGGTGATGGCAGGCACGCAATCACAAATGAGCGGGCAGCTTGCGCAGGTGCAGATGACGAAGTGGCTTTTGTGGGGAGGCGGAGGCTTGCTGGTGCTCTTTTTTACAGGGCTGATTCTTTACAAACGATTTACATAAAACAGCAATTATGATAGGCATCCGGGTATCTGGTGGAAATGTGACGACCACTACACCTTATTCTAATTTTCAGATGATTTCCATTAAAAATCAGGAAGCCAGCGGTGGCGCCACTGCTACGGTAACGCTGAATGACGGGAATACTATCCGCATCCTGGCTGGCGAGGCCTGGTCGCTGCCGTATGTGGGCAAGCCGTATCAGGGCATTACGCTTACGCCAGGTTCGGCTGATTGTGATGTGACCGTTGTGCAATAAAAAAGGTTGAATGAAAAATTATCTCTCTTATATCATTGCATTTTTGTCTGTGGCACTGGCGGGCGGGCTGGGCTGGTTTGTGCTCAAGCGCAGGACAGCGCTGCCTTTTACTCCGCAGCTGCCTCCGGATACGAGTTTGCATTATGGAGATGCGCTGCAGTCGGTCACACAAAGCAGGCTGGGGAAAACTGCCATTGCTCCGGCCATTGCCGGCACATGGAAAGATCACTATATTACTCCGGGGCAGCATGTGCTGTTAGACGGATTTATTACAACACCTACCCTATCGCAGGCAGACGCGCAGGCGCTCTTTCATCAAATAGATGCCGCGTGGCAGGCAAAAGATGCCGCCTGGACGCAGGCGCTGGAAGATAAAGTTGCCCTGCTGCATGAAGATTTAGTGCTGGGCGGCTGGGATTATAACCGACCAAACCGCATGTTGCATCAGCTGCAAAACCCGATTCCTGCGCTGAGCGGGGAGTTTGTGGTGAAGAGCGTGTTTAAGAATCCCGGCTCCGGCAATATCAAATATGTCACTCTGGAGAATGCGCCTGATTTTGTTTCCGGCAAAGGAAGCATCCGGTTGGCGCAGGCTGCAGGATTTTCCAATACGTATCCTATCCTTTACTAAAATCCTTTTTTATGCAATTCATCAAAAAATATCTGTACCACATCCTCGCAGCAATCGCCTTAACGGGCGTTGGCTTCGGAGGTTATTACTGGTGGACCCACCGGGCGTTGCCAACTGCAACAGCACCAGGAGCAGGCACGCCTCCAGCGCCAGTAAAACCCACCTCGCTCACGTATTCACGGGAAAGATTACTGGGGAAAACCTTCAGTCATGTCCCGCTGCCTAATGCGCCTACCGTGCCCGGCACTTCCGGACCACAGCTCGGCTCTACGGGCGGATTGGGCTCTTTGTTGTTAGGATAAACCCATCACCATCATGAAAAAGAATATCATTATTGCCATCGTCTTAGGGGTGTTTGCGCTGATCGGGCTTACCGTCTTCGTATTTTTCCCGAATGTCATCGGCATGGGCTCGAAAAAGCGCGCGCTTGGCTGCGGAGCAACGTATGACTTTGATTGGGTGGGCGGCAACCAGATTATCGGCTCAGGCGATAGCAGGCGCTTTGCTGGCGTGCATGTCACCGGCATTAACCTGGCAGAGCTGGGTTTGCAGGCAGGCGAGAAAGTAGAAATTTTGGACGGGCCTTACAAAGGCGCGCATGTCATCCAGCAAATCGGCTCGGATGACGGATTGAGCTATCTGGACAGCATGTTTGTGATCCCGGTGGAAAAAACACAGTCCTCGCCTCCGGGCAAATGGAGATTAGTTTGTTAATTATCAATTTAAAAACACAACGTATGCCCATCACATTTGAAGGCGTTCTCCGGAAGGAGGCAAAAGAGAAAGGAATCAAGTTCACCAAAGAAGAGCAGCAGGAAATGGACAAGGTAGAGGCCAGCACCACGCCTGTGAACAAGAAGGCGAAAATATGGACCATCCTGAAGCTGACAGGATCCGCAGGGTTTATCCTGTCGGTGTGGTGGTGGTTTAAAGGGCGCCACAGCGGGTTGTTTGCTCCAAAAGCGGTAGCAGCTGCGATTACGCCATGAACACAATGAAATGGTACAAATCTCAACCGAATTACACGTATTGCTCCTGTCAGAAGAGGCCGGAGTTGCAAACCAGCAGCGTTTAAGGGAGGCGATTGTCCGCCTGGAAGAGGAAATAAGGCAGCGCTACCCTGACGATGTAATACTGGGCGATTCGGAAGTCATGCCGCTGAAGCATTCCTTCGCAGACGGCATTTACGTGCGCGAAATCTTTATCCCCAAAGGAATGCTTATTGTCGGCAAAATTCATAAGCATACGCACCCCAATTTTTTACTGCAGGGCGAGGTGATCGTGGTCACCGAGTCGGGAGGCAAGGAGCGGCTGAAGGCGCCCTTGTCGCTGATTTCAGCTGCCGGCACCAAGCGGGTCGTGCTTTCGCTGACAGATACGGTTTGGGTGACCGTGCATGAAAACCCGGAAAATCTCCGCGACATCGCGCAGCTGGAAGAGCGGATCATTGCAAAGGATTATGCCGCGTATGAACAATTTATAACAGAAAAAACAGCGCTTGTATGAGTTTTGTAGCAACAGCCATCGGTGCGGGCGTAGCAATTACCACGGCAGCGGTTTCTGCCGGTGTGGGTGCCGGCCAGCGAAAAAAAGCAGAGGCAGCGCAGAAAGAGATGCTGGAGCAGCAGGCGGAGGCGCAGCTGCAATCCTCGTATCTCTCGCTCTGGGGCGACCAGACACAGGCGCGGGGCGGCATCTACCAGGGGGGCTTATCGCTGCTCTCGGCAAAAACAAATCAGTCCACAGCTATTTATATCGGCATCAGCATTTTTTCGGTGGGGGTGCTGTGGGTCTTAGTCGTGTTATTTCGCAAACTGATAAACATTTAATTCAGCAACGATGTCACCACAGCAACGAAAAGTGCAGGACCAGGCCCTGAAAAACCAGTATAACAAAGTAATGGGCAGCGGGGAAAAGACTGCGCAGGAAAAAGCGTGGATACTGCTGCTCAAGGGCTATTGGATTGATAAAGACCCCAAG
>CAZRJZ010000182.1:3551-3833 GCA_964600465.1 uncultured Rickettsiales bacterium | reverse complement strand
GTTGCGCTTCAACTTCCGCGGCGTAGGGCGCTCTCAGGGCACCTACAGCGAAGGAGTCGGTGAACTGACCGATGCCGCCACGGCGCTGGATTGGTTGCAACAGCAAAACAAAGATTCGCCCACCTGCTGGATCAGCGGATTTTCTTTCGGCGCCTGGATTGCGCTGCAGCTTCTCATGCGTAGACCGGAATTGGAAGGCTTTATTGCCGCCTCTCCGCCGGCCAGCAAATATGACTTCACCTTTCTCACCCCCTGCCCTGCTTCCGGGCTGATCACCATGGG
>CAZRJZ010000182.1:1141-3541 GCA_964600465.1 uncultured Rickettsiales bacterium | reverse complement strand
AACGGAAGAATCCGTCAGCGCCATGGCGGCGAAACTCTCGCACCCGCGGGGGAAAGTGATTCAATACTCGCTCCTCCACGGCGCGGATCATTATTACCGCAATTACTTGGATGAGCTGGGCGACGTGATGAAAGAATACATTGCGGCGCGGATGATGGAGTTTTCGCAAAAACGCCACCAGCGCCCGGACAGAAAACGCCGACAATTGCCGAGGGAATAATATGCGTAGAGCTTTTCTATTTTATACCACTGGATTACTTTCTCTTATAGTTTCTACAGGATATACGTCTCCCGCCACTCCTGTATGGCATCCGGTTGAATGGTGTCAGCCTTACAATCGTTGTATGGAAGATACGGAAAGAAAATACGAAAAATGCTTAGAGAGAGGGTACCCACAGGGAGTATGCTTAAGCGCTTTTGAGGGCAATGAGGGAGAATGCAGCATTTTGCTTGGAGAACCCTATTGCACTCCTCCTGACGATCCAGAAGATATAACGCTGAGTCAGGGTGATTTAATAATCAGCTAACCTATTGTATAGCCGTCGTCCCCGCCTTCCGCTTCGCTTCAGCGGGGATGACAAATCAAGGACTTGGCGGATTATTACATAGCCCTGACGCCGAGTTCTTCATAATATCCAGTTTTTCTTAAGCCGCCGCCTTCCTTAAAGCCTGCACCCGTAGATGCGCTTCAATTCCTTCCGCCACGTCCCTGCCGTCGCGGATGGCCCACACGACGAGGGAGGCTCCGCGCACAATATCTCCCGCTGCAAACACGCCGGGAATATTCGTCATGCCTTTGGCATTCACGGCAATGGTGCCGTACTTGCTTAAACCAAGCTCTGGCGCGTTAAACAGGCCTGGCAAATTTTCCGGCTCAAACCCAAGCGCGGCAATAACCATGTCGGCCTTTATCACCCGTGTATCGCCCTCAACCGGCACCACGCCTGCGCGACCGGAAGCGTCCACCGTTCCTGGCCGCATGCGCTGCGCCAGCACGCCTTCTTTTCCAAGCAACGCTTTAGGCGCGGCAAACCACTCGAATTTTACACCCTCTTCTTCCGCATTTTTAACCTCGCGCAATGAGCCAGGCATATTGGCGCGGTCACGGCGATAGAGACACGTCACGCTAGCCGCATTTTGCCGAATGGCCGTGCGCACGCAATCCATCGCCGTATCGCCGCCGCCAACTACCACCACATGTTTTCCGCTGGCATTCAGATCCGCATTGATCCTGGAGGATTCCAATCCCTGGCGATTGCTGGCAATGAGGTAATCAAGCGCCGCAACAGCGCCACACGCACCTTCCGATGGCACACCCAGTTCCCGCGCTTTATATACGCCCGTGGCAATCAGCACGGCATCATGCTTTTCCTGCAATGCGGCTAGCGGGAAAGATGGACCAATCTCCGTATTTAAATGAAACTGAATTCCACCCTCCTGCAAAAGCGCAATACGCCGCTGAACCACGAATTTTTCCAGCTTGAAATTCGGGATCCCATACATCAGCAAACCGCCGGCGCGGTCATGACGGTCGTAGACGTGCACCTCATGTCCGCTGCGCCGCAAACAATCGGCTGCCGCAAGACCGGCAGGGCCGGAGCCAATAATCCCAATGCTGCATTCACTCTCACGCGCCACCTTAATGGGCCTTACCCACCCCATGTCGAACGCCGTTTCGGTGATGTATTTTTCTACAGAGCCAATGGTTACGGCGCCAAAGCTTTTTTCAATCACGCAACTGCCTTCGCATAAACGGTCTTGCGGACAAATACGGCCGCAAATTTCAGGAAATGTGTTGGTGGCACTCGATACGGCGTAGGCTTCTTCCAGCCGCCCCTCCGCCGTGAGCTTTAGCCAGTCCGGGATATTATTTTGCAATGGGCAATGAATCTGACAAAAGGGAATACCGCACTGAGAACAACGTGCTGCCTGCGCAACCGCCAATTCCGGAGTGAATGAGCGGTAAATCTCTTGAAAATTCTTCCGCCGTTCCTCTGCCTTGGCAATGTCGGGATACTGTTGAGGGGTATCAATAAAGCGCAACATCTTTTACGCCATTCTCAGGGGAGCCGCCACGCGGCGGCGGAAACGCGCCAGATAACCCGGTACCACCATTTCTACAGCCAGCGGAGCCAGATTTAAATGAGTAAATGTCATAGCGCCCGGCGACACGATATTATCATAATGCAAAAGGCATAATTGATCCCGCGTGAGCGGTGGATTGGGCAGAAATTCCGCCAAATAAGCCATATATTTGAGTACATCAAAGGAAAGCGAAACCATTTTGGGACTTCTGCCAATTACAGCGCTTATGTACTCCATGATTTGGCGGAAGCTGTAAATTTCCGGACCACCCAACTCGTAAACTCCCCCTACTGATTCCTGTG
This sequence comes from uncultured Rickettsiales bacterium, assembly GCA_964600465.1. Lineage (GTDB taxonomy): Bacteria > Pseudomonadota > Alphaproteobacteria > Rickettsiales > SXRF01 > CAYMDD01. The sequence continues at coordinate 1,154 of CAZRJZ010000182.1, read as the reverse complement.
GTGTAGTCAGACA
>CAZRJZ010000182.1:0-1131 GCA_964600465.1 uncultured Rickettsiales bacterium | reverse complement strand
CCACGTCGGCCACATACACAGGCTGGAACAGCGTTTTTCCGCCGCCAATCAAAGGCAGCACCGGCAATAATGCGGCCATGGACGCGAACCGATTATAAAACCGGTCTTCCGGCCCGAACATAACGCTTGGCCTCAGTACCGCGGCGCGGGGAAACGCGCTACGCACCGCGTTTTCTCCGATCAGCTTCGTACGCGCATAGTCGGCATTGCCGGCAACATCCACCCCCAAAGCAGAAATATGCACAAAACGTTCAACACCTGCATTCATGGCTCCTTGCGCTAAGCGCTCCGCTCCTTTTGCGTGGACATTCCTAAAACTCTGGCTGCCGCGCTCATAAAGGATTCCCGCCATATTCACTACCGCGCTGCAGCCTTCCAGGTGGCGGATCACCGAATCCGGCCGTGTGATGTCTCCTGCCACTAAAACGGCCTGCCCAAGTTCCATAGAAGTCTTTATGCCTAAAGCCGCGCTTGGATAACGGGAAATGATTTTCAAACGCCAGCCTTCACGGGCCAGCAATTGCGCAACATAAATACCCAGAAACCCTGTGCCGCCTACCAGTGCAACCACGGGTGCGCCAGCGGAAGTAGCGCGTGTATCACGCAAAGAAGGATAAAATGCCATACGCCATGCAACCTAAGAGTAATAAACCCCGTTGAACCTATCTTCTGCGCCAAGTTAGGTCAACGCATATCGGTATAAATTACATACTTCCGGCCAGACGCTTAAGCAGGTTGACTTGATTACCGGCGACAAGGAGGCATGCATGCATATTACTTCTGAAGCGATAGCGCTAATTAAACGCTTCGAGGGGTTTTCATCCACCCCCTATCTTTGCCCTGGCGGCGTATGGACCATTGGGTACGGGCATACCAAGAACGTTACAAAAAATACTCCTCCTGTTACGGAGCCGCAAGCGCAAGAGCTGCTTGAGAGGGACCTGAAGTATTTCTGCGAAGAAGTAACGCGACTGGTGCAATCTTCTCTAAATCCAAATCAATTTTCCGCACTGGTGAGTTTTAGCTATAATATTGGCGTGGAAGCGTTTACACGCAGCACGTTGCTGCATCTGATCAACGCAGGAAATTACGATAAAGCCGCCGCCGAATTTATGCGCTGGAATCATGCTA
>CAZRJZ010000181.1:0-3891 GCA_964600465.1 uncultured Rickettsiales bacterium | reverse complement strand
TGCCCTCCGGCGCCCTTACCGAAGAGCAGGCTTCCGAGATGATCATGCGAGCGCGCGCCAAATGGTTCTAGGCAGGTTGCAGGTTACAGGTTTTAGGTTTCGGGATTGGCCAGCAACCAATATTTTACCAAATTCCAACCTAAAACCCGAAACCCGCCACCTGAAACCTGACACTTGATTACTGATTTGCCATTGTGACAGACATAGAAATGGGTTAAGACCTACAAGAGAAATATAAAAGTAGTGAAAATGACGGATACGAACGAACCGACCAAAAAGGAGACGTTAAAAATAAGCAGCCCATCGCGGCTTTCGCTGACTAAAACTGTGGACGCCGGTAAGGTACAGCAGAAATTTACGCATGGACGTTCCAAAAACGTAACCGTAGAAGTGCGCAAAACCCGTACATTCGCTACCGGTAAAACCGGTGCCATGGTGGAGGTTAAGCGCGGATCGGAAGCAGGACGCTCCGAAGCAAGCGATGAATCGTTGCGCCACTTAACCGAAGAAGAGCGCCAAATGCGCATGAAGGTACTCAAAACCGCCGAAGAAATGAATCGGTTAGCGCTCGAAAAGCGCGAGCGTATGGCAGAAGCGAAGGCGGAGGAGGATTCAAACGCCGGCTCTGAAGCCTCCACGGAAGAATCCGCTACCGCGGATGTGCCTGTTGTGCCGCAAGAGCCGCCCCGTGTGCGTGATGACGGCATTGTTCTTTCCCCGTTGCTGGCCAATAAAAAAGCGGCATCTTCCGCTAAAGCGGCGTCCGGCCGCGCCGCTGCCACCGCCGCAGAGGACGAGAGCGCCAGGCCTGGCAAAGACAGCAAAGGGAAAACCCTTAAACTAACCCGTGGCGAAGATCGCCGTAACTCCGGCAAGCTCAGCATCAACCAGGCGCTCAGTGATTACGAAGGCCGTGTGCGCTCGCTTGCTTCCATGCGCAGGCAGCGCGAAAAGGCGCTTAAGAAAAATCAGGGAGATTCACGGGAGTCGGAGAAAATCATCCGCGAGGTCGTTATCCCTGAAGCGATTACAGTGCAGGAACTTGCCAACCGTATGGCGGTACGGACCGTGGATGTCATTAAAGTGCTTATGAAGCTTGGAATGATGGTTACGGCGGCGCAAAATATCGATGCGGACACCGCGGAACTGGTGGTAGGGGAGTTCGGCCATGTGTTCAAGCGCGTCTCGGAAAGTGACGTAGAGAACGTCTTAAAAGAAGACGAGCTCGAAGATCCTGATCTGCTGCAACCGCGTCCACCGGTGGTAACGATCATGGGGCATGTGGATCATGGAAAAACATCGTTGCTGGATGCATTGCGTCAGACGGATGTGGCGTTAAAAGAAGCCGGAGGCATTACGCAGCATATCGGCGCTTACCAGGTGGAGTTGGATGCAGGAAAAGTAACCTTTCTGGATACTCCCGGCCACGAAGCCTTCACCGCCATGCGCGCACGTGGCGCTAAGGTGACGGATATCGTGGTGCTGGTGGTAGCCGCTGACGATGGCATCATGGATCAGACCAAAGAAGCCATAAGTCATGCCAAAGCCGCAGGCGTCCCGATTATTGTGGCGGTAAATAAAATCGATAAGCCTGACGCAGATCCCGCGCGCGTGAAGCAGGAACTTATGCAGTATGAGCTGGTGCCGGAAGAGTTCGGCGGCGATGTGATGGTGGTGGAAGTATCCGCCAAGCAAAAACTGAATTTGGATAAGTTGATTGAAACCATTCAGCTACAGGCTGAAGTGCTGGAACTTCGGGCCAATCCGGATCGTGCCGCCAAGGGTGTGGTCATCGAATCACGGCTCGACCAGGGACGCGGCGTGGTAGCAACGCTGCTCGTTCAAAAAGGCACATTGCGCATGGGCGACATCGTGGTGGCCGGAGCGGCCTATGGCCGTGTGCGCACACTAATAGACGATAAAGGCCGCGCGCTAAAAGAGGCGCTGCCCGGAGCGCCGGTGGAAATTCAGGGGTTAAGCCTGGCTCCCGAAGCCGGCGACGTGTTTTCGGTGGTGGAAACTGAAAAGACGGCGCGCGATATTGCCGAGTATCGAGAGCGTATATTGCGTGAGAAACAAACACGGCCTCTGATCGTGCGTTCGGCGGAAAACATGTTTGCCCAGGGGCAACCGATCAAGGAAATGATGCTGGTGATCAAGGCGGACGTGCAAGGCTCGGTTGAGGCCATTGCCGGAAGCGTAAGCAAGTACTCCGGAGAAGAGGTTGCCGTTAAAATCCTCCATAGCGGTGTGGGCGCGGTTTCAGAATCCGATATTACGCTTGCTAAAGCAACGGGGGCTTTGGTTGTTGGCTTTAACGTGCGCGCGCAAACCAAAGCACGCGAAATGGCCGCGCGCGATAAAGTGGATTTGCGCTATTACTCGGTCATTTACGACGTGGTGGATGACGTAAAAGCGGCGCTCTCCGGAATGCTTTCGCCCACGGCGCGGGAAAATCTGCTTGGTTATGCGGAAATTCGCCAGGTATTCAACGTCAGCAAGGCAGGGAAGGTGGCAGGTTGCTACGTTACCGAAGGCATGATTAAGCGTGGTGCAAAAGTGCGCTTGCTGCGTGACAATGTGGTGATCCATGAGGGAAGCCTTAAAACGCTGAAACGCTTTAAAGATGAAGTGAAAGAAGTGAAGTCCGGCTTTGAATGCGGAATGGCATTTGAAAATTATGAAGACATCCGCGAAGGCGATATGATCGAAGCGTTCGAGATTGAGCAAATTGCAAGAACGGTATAAATCATGACCAATTACCTCTACGCTAACGATCTCCCTGAAAATCTGGATCTCCCTGGGGATTTAGCGGTGGATACCGAAGCCATGGGCTTAAACAATAAGCGCGACCGCTTATGCGTGGTGCAGGTTTCCTGCGGCGATGGAAATGCGCATCTGGTGCAGTTTTTCCCGGGAAAATATGAGGCGCCAAGACTTAAAAAACTTTTGTCCGACCCTGCACGCGTCAAAATATATCATTTCGCTCGTTTCGATATTTCCATTATGAAGCAATATCTTGGCATTATGGCCGCGCCTGTCTATTGCACCCGCACAGCCTCCAGGCTGGCGCGCACCTACACAGACCGGCACGGTTATAAGGATATTTGCAGAGAGCTGCTTGGGGTTGAAATTTCTAAACAGCAGCAAAGTTCCGATTGGGGATCGGAGAAACTCGCCGCTGAACAGCTGGAATACGCCTCGTCGGATGTGCTGCATTTACATGCCTTGCGCCTCAGGCTGGACATGATGTTAAAACGCGAAGGCAGGTATGACCTGGCGCAAAGCTGTTTTGATTTTCTCCCTGCCCGTGCGAAGCTTGATTTGGCGGGGTGGGAGAATGAGGATTTATTTGCGCATAGTGCATAATTTTTGTTTGTTAGGTAGAGTCAGTTTGGGATCAAAGTACCGATAAAGTATACCGCCCCTATTGCCAATCATCAATGATCGCCGCCGCCACTTTCTACGAAGCCAATCCTGAACGCGTCCATTCCATCACCGCCTGGCCATGGATTATGTCTATGCTTTGATTGCTAAATGGTATTACCTGCTATAGTTGAATTTTATGAACCAGGCTATAAAGCGTTCCCTTGACTCTTGTATCCTACAGGAATATTTTTAGTGCCCATTGCGCAATGGGCGCCATTGGGGGATCGTCTAATGGTAGGACAGCGGACTCTGACTCCGTCAATCTAGGTTCGAGTCCTAGTCCCCCAGCCAACTTAGCTTCCGAAAGCGTCCGAAGAAATCCCGGAAACATAGAGTGAGAGCAGTATCGCACTGATGATCAGTATCGTCAGTGTCCGGGGGCATTTGTCGACATCCGGGGGCATATCGGGATAGAATACCCCTCGCGATTGAAGAGTTGGGAATTGGCTTTCGCCGCCCTAC
>CAZRJZ010000180.1:0-3910 GCA_964600465.1 uncultured Rickettsiales bacterium | reverse complement strand
TTACAAGCCCTTTACCACCAAACAGGGCAGCGTTTGCAGGGCTTTTTCGGAAGTATACACCATTGCTAATAAAACTGGCAAATCCAGGGGATTCGGATGCCGCCGTGTAGGGCAGGAAGGCTGGTGCCGTTTACCCGAAGGCGCGGCTCTTACATGCGCACTGGAGTCCCCTGCCTCCAAAGCCGCTGAGGCAGAACAGAAAAGCAAGGACTCCATCAACGCTATTAAAACACGCGCCCAGGGTGTATTGCGCTGGTGGGAACACTAAATCTTGACTCTATTTGCCAAATGATGCGTTATTGGCTCCCATGCCCCTTTCTTTCACACTTTCTTTCTATATTGCGCGGCAGTTTGCGGCCAGCATTTTTCTCTCCCTGATCGCGCTTACAGGCATTGGCCTGCTCATTGATATTATCGAGTTAATCCGGCGCATATCCATCAAAAGCTCGGTGTCTTTTCATATTGTACTGGAAATGGCGCTCCTTAAAATGCCGCACCAGATGGAGCAGTTTCTGCCGTTTGCCGTGCTGATCGGCAGCATGCTGGCGCTTACCCGGCTGACCCGCTCGCAGGAATTAGTGATTGCGCGCTCTTGCGGAGTCTCCGTATGGCAATTCCTGCTTCCGGCGGGGTTAAGCGTCGCGCTTATCGGAGCGGCGGCGGTAGCGGTTTTTAATCCGCTTTCCGCTATTATGCTCAACCATTTTGAACGGGTGGAAGGAAAATACATCACCGGAAGACCGAGCATGTTGTCCGTTTCTCCCTCAGGTCTGTGGCTACGTCAGCAGGAGAAAGAAAAAGAAGCGATTAGCGAGTACATTATCTACGCCTCGCGTATCTCCCCTGGAGACAATGCGCTTTCCAACGTCACCCTTTACATTTTTAACCAGAAAGGCATCTTTAGCGGCCGGATCGACGCCGAGGAAGCACGGCTTGCCGACAAGGCCCTACAATTAAAGCGCGTACTGCTCTCCAAACCTGGAAAACCTGCCGAACGCCGTGAAATCTATATCCTGCCGACCACCCTGCAGGTCGAGCATTTACAAGACAGTTTTGCCTCTCCGGAAACGGTGCCGTTTTGGAGTCTGCCGCAATTTGTCAGCACCCTCGAAAATGCAGGCTTTTCTGCGCTCAGGCACCGTCTTTATTTTCAAAGCCTTCTGGCCAGTCCGCTGCTCATGATTGGGATGGTGATGGTGGCCGCCGTTTTCTCTCTTAGACTGCCACGGCGCGGGAAAATTGGTATGCTTGTCGCCGCAGGCGCCGGAACAGGATTTTTACTGTTCTTCTTTCACAATCTGGTGCAAACATTAGGAGCAGCAGGTTCATTGCCTGTGGGCATAGCTGCATGGACCCCCGCGCTTATCATGATTATCGGCGGAACGGCGATGCTGCTGCATCTGGAAGATGGTTAGCTTATGGAAAGGGGACAACGATGAAAGGCATTTTGCTCGCAGGCGGTTCCGGTACCCGGCTTTTCCCGATCACAAAAGCGGTCAGCAAGCAGGTGCTGCCGGTTTACGATAAGCCCATGATCTACTATCCCCTCTCGGTACTGATGCTGGCAGGAATCCGTGAGATATTGATTATTTCCACCCCCCGCGACCTCCCCGCAATTGAAGCGCTCCTTGGCGACGGCAGCGAAATTGGACTGGAACTTACTTATCTTCCGCAAGCCAAACCGGAAGGAATCGCCCAGGCGTTTATTATCGGAAAAAAATTCATCCGTAATTCTCCGGTTTGCCTTATTTTAGGCGATAATCTTTTTTACGGTGGCACCCTCACCCCCTCGCTAAAGCGCGCCGCCGCGCTTAAAGCAGGCGCATGCGTATTCGCCTGCCAGGTGAAAGATCCGGAACGCTACGGCGTTGTCACGTTCGACTCCTCCGGCGCAGCAATAAAGCTGTAAGAGAAACCCAAAAACCCCACTTCCCACTGGGCGGTTACCGGACTTTACTTTTACGATGCTTCCGTAACCAGCATCGCTGAGAATCTCAAACCCTCCGCTCGCGGTGAATTGGAAATTACGGATGTTAACAGCGCTTATCTTAAAAATGGCGCTTTGCATGTAGAGCGCATGGGACGCGGCGTAGCGTGGCTTGATACGGGAACGGCGGATTCCCTGCTCTCCGCCGCGCAATTTGTGCAAGTGATTGAGGCGCGGCAAGGCCGGAAAATCGCGTGTATTGAGGAAATCGCGCTGCTGCAGGGATTCATTACACCCGGGCAATTCTCCGCTCTTGCCGCGCAATATAAAAATGCCTACGGAGAATATATGCAGGATGTGCTCAAAGAAACGTTAAGAGCCTGAGATGAAGCATATATTCCATCCGAGTATTTTACGTGAATACGATATCCGCGGCGTGGTCGGCGCCACGCTCTTAGAACAGGATGCCCGATATATCGGGCGGACTTTTGCTGCCATTGCCACGCAAAAAACAGGCAAACCACCGCGTATCGCGCTGGGACGGGACGGAAGACTTTCCTCTCCTGCGCTCTCAACAGCTCTTTCAAGCGGCATGCAGGAAGCCGGCGCGCACGTGATCAATATCGGCTTAGGCCCAACGCCCATGCTCTATTTCGCTGCACACCATTTGCAGACGGATGCGGGAATTATGGTCACCGGATCGCATAATCCTCCCACGCACAACGGATTTAAAATGATGCTTGGGCATGCCGCTTTTTTTGGACCGCAAATCCAGAATCTTGGCAAGCTGGCGGAAGATGGGATTGAATTAGGTCAAAACGGCTCGGAGCAGAGCGTAGACGTCACGGAAGCTTACGAGGGGGCGCTGCTTAAGGGAGCGCCGAATTTAAATCCGCAAGCAAACGCAAAAAAACTCCGCATCGCCTGGGATCCCGGCAACGGGGCAACCGGCGCAGTCGTGGAACGGCTCATTCAGAGACTTGCCGGCGAGCATCATCTCATTAACGGCGCCATCGACGGAACATTCCCTGCGCATCACCCGGATCCCACCGTGCCGGAGAATTTAAGGCAGCTCGCCGCGCTGGTAAAATCGAAACAGTGCGATCTAGGCATTGCTTTTGACGGGGACGGCGACCGTCTTGGCGTCATCGACCGTCAGGGGCGCATTTTGTGGGGCGATCAGCTATTGCTACTTTACGCGCGCGATATGCTGACACGCCGTCCCGGCGCCATAGTAATCGGCGACGTGAAATCAAGCGCCGTGTTATTTGAAGGCATCAACGCCGCAGGTGGCGTACCGCTCATGTGGAAAACCGGCCATTCCCACATGAAAAGCAAAATGAAAGAAACCGGCGCGCTGCTGGCGGGTGAAATGAGCGGCCACATATTTTTTTCCGATGAATATTATGGGTTCGATGATGCCATTTACGCCAGCCTGCGCTTAGTCAATCTCTTGGCAAAACCGGATTCACCCTCTTTGGAGCAATTGCTGGATGCATTGCCGCAACGGCAAAATACGCCGGAGATCCGGCTGGAATGTGCTGACACGCGAAAATTCGCGGTAATTGAGGAAGTCAAAACCCGCTTGCGCAGCCATAACATCGCCTTCAATGAGGTAGACGGCATACGCGTGGAAACGCCGCAGGGCTGGTGGTTGCTGCGAGCGTCCAACACCGGCGGACATTTAATTGCGCGGGCAGAAGCCACCAGCCAGGAAAATTTAAAAAAATTACGTGCTGAGATCGCTCATCATCTCCGCGAAAGCGGCGTAGAGGGGGAAGTGTAGGAAGGCGATCAACATTATGACCGTTATGCAATCCTAAGACGGTTCGCCGCCTGCCGACTATACTTTTTGCGCGTCAAGAGCTGCTTTCCTTTTTCCCTGTATCATTGAACAAAAATCCTTGGAATAAATCCAACTCTTGATGTGCGATAGGTATAATTGAACATTACCTGCTATATATCAACGGAAATCGGTAAACC
>CAZRJZ010000179.1:1989-3920 GCA_964600465.1 uncultured Rickettsiales bacterium | reverse complement strand
TCGGCACATACTCGAGCACGCGCCCGATGCCGACAGCTGGCTCCAGAATGTTATTAGGCTGCCCGGGATTATAGCCCCACTGCAGCGCCAGCCCCCACATCTTCTCAATCGTTGGATAAGGCGTATAAAACTGGTCGGAGATACCCAGCTCCGGCTTCTCCCCTTTTGCGAGCTTCTTTTTTGCCAGTCCGCCATGCCCTTCATATAAACGCAGCAGCTGCAGCTCTTCTGTGGAATACCTGGCGCGGTCGAGCCCCCTGCTGTCAAGCAGCGCTTCAATCTTTGCGGTCAGCTCCCGCTGTGTCTTTCCTGCCAGCTCAGGCAGTGCATAAGGAATAGGCGGCTCAATGACCGGATGCACGATGGCTTCTACCTGCTCCGCAACAATCGTTTCAAGGGGCGGTGTCGCCTCTGCCGGTGCTGCTTCCTCTTTTAAAAACGGGCTAGGAAAACCTGCTTCTATAAATACCTGCTCCGCTTCTTCTGAAGTGATGTTGGGGGAGATGGTTGGCAAAGGCGGCTCTGCAGTTAATAATTCAATCCATTCTTTAGCAGGGAGTTTTTTACCTGCAATCGTTACTTTCCATGCACCACCACCGGCAGGACCGGAAAGCATCTTAATCGCATCTTCTTTCGAATTAACTTCCCAGTTCAGTGCATTCTTTCCTACATGCAGAGAAATCGTAGCAGGGAAAGTCAAATCTGCCGGGTCAACAGTGCCTCCTGCTTTTTTTATCGGTGCCGCGGCATTCTTCCGGTTTCCGGAATGCCTGTTGCGGATGTGAGAGTGCAGCCCGCGTGCCGGTATCTGCTCCGCACAATGCGGGCACGGTTTTAACAGCGAAGCCTTCTGTCCTTTTACTGCGGGCATGACTACTAAATTTTTTAACGCTATGACTACTTTTTCATGACTACTTCATGACTACTTTCAAAAGTACATGAAAAATTCAAACAAAAAGCAGTCATCATCAGAGCAGACGCAACTTTTAAAAAAATAGTCATCAAATCGCGTTGAGGTGATAGTCATGACTGCCTGAAAAAATGTTCCACATGAAACATTTTTAACAGTACATTTGCGCAAGTAAACCTAATCTGTTCACCTCACTGTTCACCCACTAAAAACACCCGCATGAATACCACGTATGAATACCGGCTCCTTAAAACAGTCAATGCTACCGATAAGCCAATCTATGTGATTGACTTCAGCAAAGCCACCTGCCCCACTCCTAAAGTGACCGGGGAGATGACCCGCAAAGCAAAAGCGGTGTGCCCGGATATGGGCACCCACTATAACACCGGGAATAAATTCCGCGATGACTACCGCAATGGCGTGATTGCTTTTTATGCCGCGCCCAGTGATGAACAGCTTGTGCAGATTGTGGGCTGCCCGCCCATGCCGGATGCCGCTTTTACTAAACTGACTGCACCACCTACCACCGCTCCTGCAGCGGCTGAACAACCCGCTACGCCACCCGCTACAAACGGACAGGAAAACAAGCAGGAAAACGGACAGGAAACCAAACCGGAAAAAGCGGCTGTGCCGGTGATGATCACGCACCAGATGGAGCTGGACCTGAAAGCACTGGGTTACCAGCCGGATGCCATTAATAAAATGACGCCACAGGATGCGCATGAAATCCTTGCAAAAAAGACACCTGCACCGGTGCAGGCTGCCCCGGAAAAACAACCGGAACCTGGCCCGGTAAAACAAGAGCCGAAGCCGGACCTGCGCCCGCTCTGGATCGAGCAGGCAAAAGCCGGTAAAATACCGGACTGCTTCCACCCCATCGCCCGCAAAATCTTCTCCGGCGTGATCGGCAGCGATCTCACTCTTACTGCCAAGGCGTCGTACACCGCGTTGCCGATGGCGGGACCGACGGTGACGATCGAGGTTTGCGCCATGCCCTTGGAACCGAAGGGACCGGGGCCGT
>CAZRJZ010000179.1:0-1979 GCA_964600465.1 uncultured Rickettsiales bacterium | reverse complement strand
CTTATTGGATTATCCCACAGCGGAAGAGTTTGTTTCTGCCAGTGATGCGATGGCTGCCGAAGGGCGTAAACTTATCCTGGGCGACACGCGCACCGGGCTGGTCAACTGGCTGTTTTTTCAATATGGGAATAAAGATATCCTGCCGGTAGTCACCGAGCTGCGCTGGACGAAAACCCAGTTTTATAAATTTGCCACCATCACCTTCTTAAACCCTGAACAGCTGCTGGAAAAAATTAATAGCGGCACCCTGAAGTTGGATAATACTTCGAAGTCAGATCGCCTGTTTTATTTCAGGAAGATGATGCCTTACTGGATGCTGCAGGCGGAAGCAAAAAAAATACCGGATGTGTTCATTCAAATGGCAGAAGAAACCATGCGCAGAAACACCAGCGTGATTGACTTCTGTAACAAAACGGATTTAGCAGGGAATACTCCGGGATATGAAACCCTGAAAGGGGATACACAGGAAGCGGTCAGGCAAATGATTTGGCTGCAACTTAACCCGCCTCAATATCTGATAGACCAGGCGCCCAACAAAGCGGAAGCGATGGCAAGCCTGCTGGGGCAAGAAGAGCTCACTATCTTTAAAGAGCTGATTGACCGGATTCAGCTGACGAAATCGGAGTGGTTTGCGGAGTGCCAGGCGCTGTATCCTGATCTGGTAACGGCATAGGCTGCTGCTGATATTTTTCATTGCACATATTTGCCAGAAAAGGCAGCAGAGTGCTTGCTAAATACTGCACAATTCCGCGCAGTCTTTCTACCTCTTCACGCATCGCTTTATTGGCTGTTGACTGCTCGATGCCCTTGTCCATGATTTCCGTATAGCCCAGCACCTTCTTCTCCGTGCCGGAGATTTGCCCCAGCAGCGTTTTAATTTGGCGCTCCAGCATGTTAATCTGCACGATCGTATTATACAGAAAAAAACCGGGCTCTTCCTTCTGGTCGGGCGATTTACCGATGTTAATGTTTCCGTCCTTACACACTACTTTAATGTGCTTATCGGTTTCGTATGTGAAATTCATGAGGAATGGATTGAGGGTTGTTTGGCGTCAAAGATACTGTTCGTTTTCAAATTATACGAATGGAGATAATTGCCGCTTTTGCGCTCATAGAGATGATAATACACAGCCTCCGGAAATCCCTTTTGCCCGCGGATAAATTTCCGGAAGTTGTTCTCTGCAGAGACAAAAGTGTATTTTACAAATTGACGCTTCTCGTCCGGGTCATTCGGACGGGCGAAGATAATCGCGCTAAAGCGGGCGCTGCCGTTGGTGCTAAATCTTTTTTTAAATGGTTCCCGTTCGTTCATGGTTAATCAAGTTGGTCTTGTAATAAATTCCTGTCGCGCACCCGCAGGTTAAATTCGGTGAGCGCCCATTCGTTGCCGTGCTTGCCGATGCGCTGCGCGCTCATCCGGTACTGATCCACCGTAGGATTTTTAATCACCTTGTTGGTTTCTTTTTTCACCAGGATCATGATCTTCGCCTTCATGTTTTTCTGCTGGTTGCTGGTCCACCACTTCTGCGTGATGCCAAAGCCGCGGGTAAAATAAATCGCATGATGGGGATTCCAATACCCGGAAGAAGGAAGCGGGATGTAGCGGGCCTGCAGCTCGGTGTGACAATCAGGGCAGTGCTTTTCGCCTGTGTGCTGCCGGGTGTTTTCCAGCTTGCCTTTCCAGCCGCACCGGTGACAGCTGCCGCGCTGCAGCCACCTGCGCAAAATACTCAGGCGCTGCTGGTAAACCGTGTGCACATTAATCAGCTTGAGTTTCAGCGCGGGGTCATTGATACATTCGTACAGCTCGTGGATGCTTTCTTTCAACTGCTTTATCTGCGAATCTGCCAGCCAGGTTCCGGCATAGATTTCTTTGGAAATTTCGCGCAACAAATCCGCTTCACAGAAATTCCGCGCGGAATTTTTCACAATGTCGCTCGCCCGCGGAATTTTTTTCTTTTCAGCTGACCCTCGGATGA
>CAZRJZ010000178.1:3092-3940 GCA_964600465.1 uncultured Rickettsiales bacterium | reverse complement strand
CTAGACAGGTAAGGATAGTCTCTAAATACACGTATGGGATTTTAGCATGAAGTGGTTTTTATCTCTGGTTCCCTGCGCCGCTCTGATAGTTCTCAGCGCTTGCGTGCAGAAACCTGCCTCCACGCCTCCAACGCGCAAGCCTGTTGCCTCTTCCATCCACCCCACAACCGGCCCCGCGCCTGCCGTCAAACCGGAAGCAGCGATACCGCAGAACATTCCCACCATCAAAGTGGCCTTGCTGCTTCCTCTTTCCGGAGAAGGGCAGGAAATAGGAAGCGCCCTACTGGACGCAGCCCAGCTCGCCTTATATGACAGCTACGTAGGCGTGCCACCGGATAAAATTAAAGCCCGCGTCGCGTTAATCCCCAAAGATACCGGCACTTCCCCTTCCCTGGCCGCGCAAATGGCGAAAGAAGCCATTGACCAGGGCGCACAGCTGATTATCGGGCCGCTCTACAGCTCGGCTGTGTCCGCTGTGGCCCCGGTAGCAAAGGAAAAAAACATTTCCATTATTGCGCTCTCCAACAACCGCTCGGTGGCAGGAAATGGCGTATTCGTCTATGGCTTCCTGCCTGAAGATCAGGTGGCGCGAGTCATTGCTTATGCGACGCGCCAGAATATCTTGCGCTACGGAGGTCTTGCTCCCAACGACGCTTACGGCACCACCGTGGCGAGAGCGCTGCAAAGCGCGGTGTTTGGCCGGGGCGGCGATATGGGCACCATTGAACGCTACGCTAAAACGCCCGTCAATATGCGCGCCGCCGCCGGACGTATCAGCCAGCAATTTGCCGCCCGCCCTTTTCAGGCGTTATTTATAGCAGAAGCGGGTGAGCAAACTCAGGCATTGT
>CAZRJZ010000178.1:0-3082 GCA_964600465.1 uncultured Rickettsiales bacterium | reverse complement strand
TCTGCAATATAAAGACATGCATGGCGGATGGTTTGCCAGCACGGCTCCTGCCAACCATGACAAATTCGAACGGCGCTTTGAAGCGGCATACGGTTATAAGCCTAAGCGGCTCAGCAGCCTTGCGTATGACGCCGTGTCGCTGGCGGCAACCATGGCGCTCAATAATGGCCAGGCGGATTTCAGCGCCAATGCGCTCAGCCAGGCCAAAGACATTCAAGGCCCCGCAAACGGCACGTACCGGCTGCGTTCAGACGGCCTCACGGAGCGCGCGCTGGCGGTCATGGAGATCACCCCTACCGGATTTAAGGTGGTAGATCCCGCAACCAAGACCTTAGGCAAGGAGTAAGTCCACTAGAGCATTTAACACCAGCCGCCCTTTGAGCGTTATGGCAAATGACTCTTTTGCAAGCGTAATACGCTCCTGCTCCGCCAAAAAAGGCAAGCGCTTTACGTTCACACCCGCCGGAATCTCCGTAAATGCCACAGGCTCAATTAAGCGCAAGCGCATCATGAGCCATTCTTCCAGGCGCTCTTGGTCTGTGAGTATCGTGATGGACTCGGCCCCCTGCCCATGCTGCTCTACCTGTTCCAACCAACGCTCAGGGCTCTTGATTGTCTGTGTCGCCTTACGCAAACCAGATGTATTTGCACAACCTATCCGCCCATGGGCTCCCGGCCCAATCCCAACATATTCCAACCCCTTCCAATACGCTAAATTGTGCGCGCTTTCTTGGCCCGAAGCTGCATGATTTGAGACCTCATACGCCGGCATTCCCGCTGCTTCCATTATTTCTTGCGTGCATATGTAGAGCGCCGCCGCATCCACATCCGTAGGAAGGATAAATTGCTTTTTGCCGTGATAGGCATGATAAAACGCCGTGTTTTCCTCAATGGTAAGCTGGTAGAGCGAGAGGTGACCGCGCGCATAATGCAGCGCTTGGCGCAGTTCCTCTTCCCAGGCAGCAAGGCCTTGCCCAGGACGAGCGTAGATAAGATCAAAGGAATAGCGCGGAAAGATACTGGCTGCCAATTCCACGGCTTGCAGCGCCTCCTGCACGGAATGACTCCTCCCGAGAAACGCCAAATCTTCTTGTTTCAAAGACTGCACCCCAAGCGACACCCGATTTACCCCCGCCGCATGAAACTCACGGAAAATCGCTGCTTCAACGGATGTGGGGTTTGCTTCTAACGTAACCTCCAACGTGTTGTCCGCCAACCAATGCCGTTTTGCTGCCTGTATAAGGGCCGCCACGGTGTCCGGTAGCATCAGGCTTGGTGTGCCACCGCCAAAGAAAATGCTACGCAGACGCCGATGGGGCACAAGGGCGGCAAAATAGTCCATCTCCCGCAATAACGCTTTTTTCCAGCGCTCCTGCTCCACCTTCTCCCGAACATGGCTATTAAAATCGCAATACGGACACTTGGACTTACAAAACGGCCAATGAATATAGAGCGCGAGTTCCGCGTTTTTCATTTCGTAAAGCAAGGACATATGTGTTAAACTCTGGCTTAAATTTAAGGATTAATCTGGCAAGCTATGGGTAAAAACGCACACGATCAACGCAAAATCATCGATTTGCTGGCCGGCTTGTACGAAGAAATCTACCCATTAGAGCTTGAATTCCACCTCTTTGTTGGCAACGGAGATTACCGCCCCCGCATTGATTATTTCCAAGACGCCATACGCGCTTTCACCCGCGCAGACGCCGCTGAGCGTGAAGATGGCGGACGCTTAAGCCTGGAATTCCTGGCCTATGATGTCAGCGCTTTACGCTACCTCCAGGCCCAGCCGCTCGCGTCGCTAAACCCAAATCACGCGCCTCTTTCGCCTCATACGCATGTTGCGGTAAGGAGTTCTATCCCCAAAAACCCTCCCAAAAAAGCCTCGCGCGCGCAGCGCATGGCGCTTTCAGAGCTTTATGCTCGCTATGCGGTACTGTTTGCAGCGCTCCTTAAACCATTGGCTGACCAAGATTACCGCGACCGCATCGAGGAAATGGATGAGCAGGTGGAGACGCTGTGCAATATTCTTCATTCAGTAGAGGCGCTTGGCGCTGAAAAGACTTCTCACCAGGCGGTGCAATCGGCGCTTAAGCATTGCGAAGATAAGGAGGTGGAAAAACTGGTCAAGGAGCTACTGGAGAAAAAAAATTACAAGCAGCCGCAGAAGTTAACCAAATCGCTACAAGGGATCAACGCAAAAGTAAAGCAGACCGATCAGGCAATATCCCAGGTCGAGGCCGCGCATATGCAGTATGTTACCGCGCAGCTCGGTCTTTTCGAGCAAGCCAAGGAATCGGTTAAGGCACTGGCGTCACAGGGTTTAAATCTTGCTGGACGCTTTGTAGAAGGCGCAAGCGTGGATACGCAGCGTGGACGCAGCCGTTAGATCCAGCGCTTAACAACGCCACCAACCATGCCGGAACGTAAATATATTTTTACAAACTAGCTTAATGCCGCTAGAATCAAGCCACTTTTAAAAAAACCCGTTCATGTTATCACTATGCGAGAACCTAGAGGACTTACAAGGCGCAACTTCCTTGGGGCCTCTGCGAGCGTTGCAGTAGGCACCGGAAGCGGTCCGCCTCCGCCCACCACACCGCCCACAGGATCAGAAGCCGAAAAAGTGGCAATGGCGAAGCGCCTGAGGGAAATTTTGCCCTCTTTCCGGGAGAGTATCGAATTTCTTGATGATGTCGGCCCCGAAAACCACTGGGATGCCACATGCTGTTGCAGCCACGATTATGCCAAAAGTCTCCAAACAAGGATGAGAGAAACAGTGTGCGAGCTGAAAAAGGCAATTGCCGACTATCCCGGTCTGTTGGATGAAGCACAGAAGGTTTTTGGCGATAAAGATAAGTTCGCACTTCCGGAGGGTTCGTCGGGTTCGAAAGATTATGGGACTCGGGAGCGTCCAGGAACATTAGCATGGTTCACTAATGGTGGGATCCTCGACCTTAAAAGGTTTCGAGAAACTCTTGATGCTGTAGCCATAGAAGCACAGAGGGTATTGGAGAAGTATGAAACTCACGAAGCAAGGTATCACGAAGATTTATGCCAAGCAATTGATGCCCGTCGAGTT
>CAZRJZ010000177.1:0-3977 GCA_964600465.1 uncultured Rickettsiales bacterium | reverse complement strand
TTATGCCAGGCATGGGCGGATCGCAAACACTGCCAAGGCGTATTGGACATGCCCACGCATTAGAAATGCTCTACACCGGCACCCCCTGCAACGCCGAAGAGGCCTTTGCCTGGGGATTGGTGAATCGGGTGTATCCACCCGAAAATCTACTGCCTGAGACCCTTGCAACAGCAGAAAAAATAGCCGCCAGCGCGCCGCTTTCTTTAAAAGCCATTAAACGCTCGGTGCAGGAAGGCGCGGCATTACCCTTACAAGAAGCGCTGGCATTTGAGCTTACGTTTTACCATACTCTCCTGCCCACGCATGACCGGCAAGAAGGCATTAACGCTTTCAATGAAAAGCGGCCACCGGTTTTTCTGGGATATTAGCTTGTCATTTTTTAAGGTCTACTATGCATCCGCCTACCAGCCGTTACAATCCGCGTGAAACCGAAACCAAATGGCAGCGCATTTGGGAAGAAGAAGAAACGTTCCGCGCACAACTCAGCACCTCCGCGCCTAAATATTATGTGCTGGAGATGTTCCCCTACCCTTCCGGCTCCATCCATATGGGCCACGTGCGCAATTACACGCTTGGCGACGTGATGGCGCGTTTCAAGCGCGCGCAAGGATTCAACGTATTGCACCCGATGGGATGGGACGCGTTCGGTTTACCTGCGGAAAACGCCGCGATTGAGCGCAACACACACCCGGCAACCTGGACATACGCGAATATCGAAGCCATGCGCAAGCAGCTAAAAACCATTGGCCTTTCTTATGACTGGTCACGTGAATTCGCTACATGCAGCCCTGATTATTATAAATACGAGCAAGCCTTCTTCCTCAAATTCCTTGAGCATGGCCTGGCCTACCGCAAAGAATCTTATGTAAACTGGGATCCGGTAGATAATACGGTGCTTGCCAATGAACAGGTGATCGAAGGACGTGGCTGGCGTTCCGGCGCACCGGTGGAACGGCGTAAGCTCTCGCAGTGGTTTTTGCGCATTTCCAATTACGCAGAGGATCTTTTAAGCGCGCTGGACGGCCTGGACCACTGGCCAGAAAAAGTACGCGCCATGCAGGAACGCTGGATTGGCAAATCCACGGGTGCGGTACTCAAGTTACGAGTTGTGAGTCATGAGTCGCAACTCGCGCAAGAAACGTTAGAAATATATACCACCCGACCCGATACTATTTTCGGGATGAGCTTCTGCGCCATAGCCCCGAATCATCCTCTTGCCATACAACTTATGGCTCATAACAGGCATCTTTCTTCTTTTATTGAAGAATGCAACAGCCTTGGCACCTCTGAAGAAGCCATTGAGAAAGCGGAAAAGAAAGGGTTCAACACCGGGCTGCGCGTCCGACACCCGTTTGAAGAACGCGAAGTACCGTTATTTGTAGCCAATTTCGTGCTGATGGATTACGGCACCGGCGCTATTTTCGGCTGCCCCGCCCATGACCAGCGCGACTTTGAATTTGCGAAGAAATATGGTTTGCCGATTATTGAGGTGGTACGGGATAAGAAGCCGGTATCCGGCATTCAGCATTCGGAAGCAAGCAACAGCACTGAATGCATGACAGAGCCTTATACCGGCGATGGATTTCTCATCAACTCCGGCTTCTTAAACGGCCTGACCGTGCAAGAGGCCAAAACGCACGCTATTGCAGAACTCGAGAAACAGGGCGCTGGCACGGCGAAAATCAACTACCGCCTGCGCGACTGGGGTGTTTCCCGTCAGCGGTACTGGGGCTGCCCTATTCCGATAATTTATTGCGCCACTTGCGGCACCGTGCCGGTGCCGGAAAAAGACCTGCCGGTAATGCTGCCTGAAGATGTATCGTTTGATAAGCCCGGCAACCCGCTTGCGCACCATCCCGGCTGGAAGCATGTAGCCTGCCCTAAATGCGGTAAACCCGCCGAGCGCGAAACCGACACGTTCGACACATTTTTTGAATCCTCCTGGTATTTCGCACGCTTTACCGATACTGCCGCCGGCCAGGCCTTCAATGCCCAGGCGCTTGCGTACTGGATGCCGGTTGATTGTTACATTGGCGGCATTGAGCACGCAGTACTGCATTTGCTTTACTCGCGCTTTTTCACGCGGGCGCTGAACGCGTGTGGACTTATGCCGGCGCAAGAACCATTTAAGCGCCTGGAAACCCAAGGCATGATCTGCCACGAAACCTATAAATCCGCCAGCGGTAAATGGTTAGGCCCGGATGACATTGAAAAACGCCCCGATGGCAGCGCTATAAGCCGCAGCAGCGGCGAGCCTATAACGGTTGGCCGCGTGGAGAAAATGAGTAAATCCAAACGCAATACCGTTGATCCTACCGATATTATCGCCTCTTACGGGGCAGACGCGGCGCGGCTGTTCATGCTCTCCGATTCTCCACCGGAGCGCGACCTGGAATGGACAGATGCCGGTATTGAAGGTGCATGGCGATATATTAACCGTGTATGGAGGTTGGTACTGGGGGGGGCGCAGCATTCAGAAAAAAGCGACCACTTGCCAGAATCCCAAATGCTGAATGCTGAATGCCTAAAACTTCGCCAAGCCTTGCACCGTACCATCGCCAATGTGACCCAGGATATTGAGAAATTCCACTTCAACAAAGCCGTAGCGCGTATTCGTGAACTGACCAACGTACTGGAGGAACATGCTGACCGAAGCTTTGCCTACGGTTATTTTACTGCTGCAACCTTTCATGCCGCATTTAGCCGAAGAATGCTGGGAAGCGTGCGCATTGAAAGGCCGCGCCGGTGCACAAGGCTGGCCAAAAGCGGATCCGGCGCTTGTGGCGCAAGAAGAAGTCACGGTAGCGGTGCAAGTAAACGGCAAGCTCCGCGCCACCCTGCAACTGGCAAAAGACACCCCGCCTGCGCAAGCGGAGGCGGCGGCACGGGCGCTGCCAATGATCAAGGAAGCCCTTCATGGCAAAGAAGTAGTAAAAGTGATTGCAGTGCCAAACCGTATTGTTAACCTGGTGGTAAAGTAACTGGATTTACTGCTGCGCGTTGTTTAGAACCGGGTTGTAAAGCCCCGCCGGAACATTTACAATGCGAGGCTGTTGTTATACCTATCGCACGTCAAGAGCTGGATTTCTTCACAGGCGGATGTATCGCCCACTAATACAGGGAAAAGTCTCGAAATATCCACAAGTATTCCGTTGATTTTTCCTTGTATCATTGAACGAAAATCCTTGGAATAAAACCAACTCTTGACGTGCGATAGGTATATTTAAAAAAACAAAATAGGAAATGCCGATGTCCGAAGGAATGCCCTATGCAGATCTGGTGATTCTGGCGCTTATTGCCGGATTTGTGTTGCTACGTCTGCGTAACGTGCTTGGCCAGGATGATGGCTCACGTCCAGATTTTTCTTCAAAAACCCTGGATCTCCAAGCCGATGATACGGTGGTGCAAATTACCGGCCGCAACGATGTCCGCCAGGAAACCGTAAAAGATGAGGATGATAAATTATTGGCAAAAATAACCGATGGTGCCTTGCGTGAAACATTAGACTCCATTAAGGCCGCCGATTCATCCTTTTCACTAACCCATTTTATCCAAGGAGCGCGCGGTGCCTTCGAGATGGTCTTCGATGCCTTTGGAAAAGGCGATGGCGTAACGCTGCAGATGCTACTCAGCCAGCCGCTTGCCGATGAATTCATGCGTGAATACGAAGCGCGGCAGAAACAGGAACGGCAGATTGAAACAACCCTCGTTTCCATTGAGTCCACCGAAATCACCAATGCACAACTAATTGGCAAAATAATACGGCTTACGGTGCGCTTTACCAGCGAACAGGTGAGCATTGCGCGCGACACGAAAGGCGCGATCATCGAAGGAGATCCCGCGCATACCAGCCGTACCCGGGATGAATGGGTGTTTGAGCGCGAAATTGGATCACGCAATCCCAACTGGAAAATCACCGACACTTAAAAAGCGTCAGCAGTAATTAACATGCCCCTCCTTAAACGCCTATTAGCGCT
>CAZRJZ010000176.1:384-3979 GCA_964600465.1 uncultured Rickettsiales bacterium | reverse complement strand
TCCCGCAGTAAATGAGTTGATAACGCTTGCCGGAACGGTGAAGGGTATTTTAGGCGGCGGCGTGAAAGTGACGTATGCGGCGGACTGGTCAGAATATCATCATACGGATGGGGGGTGGTATAACCTGGATCCTCTCTGGGCATGCGAAGATATTGATGTGATAGGAATCGACGCTTACTTTCCACTGACCGATAGCGCAGCGAATTCTTATGACGTTGCTGAGATCATGCAAGGCTGGGAAAGCGGTGAGGGATTCGATTGGTACTACACCGACCCTGAGCGGACCACGCAAGCAAGCCTATCTCCGCCTTACGCCTGGAAGAATATTGCCTGGTTTTGGAGTAATACTCACACCAACCCCGATGCATCTATTACCGCCTGGGTGCCGGAATCTAAGAAAATCTGGTTTACCGAATATGGTTTTCCAAGCGTGGATAACGCAACCAATCAGCCAAATGTATTTTACGATCCTGGCTCTTCTTCCGGCGCGCTGCCATATTTTTCTAAAGGCAGGGTGGACTTTCAGGCGCAGCGGGCGGGTATTGCCGCCACGGAGCATTATTGGAAAGATTCCGCCATGGTGGAGCGCCTTTTCCTCTGGACATGGGACGCAAGGCCTTATCCTTACTGGCCGGATTTAAGGCAAGTATGGGCGGATGGAGGCTTATGGAAAACCGGCCACTGGGTAGAAGGAAAATTCGGGATTTCTTCCTTGAAAGCCGTGATCGCAGATATATGCGCGCGTGCCGGTTTGGAAAGCGATGATTATGCTTTTTCAGGCATCAGTAATCCGTTGCATGGGTTTGTGATCGCGCAAAAGCAGACATGCCGCGACGCCATTGAGCAGTTGCAGGCCGCCTATTTTTTTGACTGCGTGGAATCCGATTACCGTCTGAAATTTATCTCACGCGCCAAGGAGGTGAGTTTGACGGTAGAAGGCGGCAAATTGCTTGCGCAAAATACGGCTAACGACGCTCATAGAGGCTTATTGATCAATCGCATCCAGGAGCTGGATCTTCCAAGAAGGGTCAACGTGCTTTATGCCAACAGCCTTTATCACTATCAGACGGCTGCGCAATATGCCGAGCGTCAGACGGCGGCCGGGCGCGATATACTCACGCTCGATTTGCCGCTGGTTATGTCTGATCAGGAGGCCATTACGGTAGCCGACGTTTCGCTCTATTCATTATGGATAGCGCGGGTTTCTTACCGTTTCTCTTTATCCGGCCAATATGCGCAGCTGGAGCCGTCGGATGTGATAGAAGTGATGCAGGATGGCGTTGCTCATCGTATGCGCATTACGCACGTTTACCATGGCGCGGGTGGGGCGCTACGTATTGACGCGGTGGCTGAAAATGCCGGCACTTACGACTTTTACCGGTCACCGGCAGAATCTCAGAACGCAACTATCGGCTTTTCAAGTGTGCCGCATACAAAGTTTGCCCTTCTTGATTTGCCTGCATTGCCGGGAGATTCCGAGCAGGCCGCGAATTTACGCGTGGCGGCCTGCGGCGTGCGGGGGGGCTGGCAAGGAGCGGCGCTTTTCAGAGCCGATAATGATGACGCAGATTATGAACGTATTATAAACATGACCGGTAGCAGCATCATCGGGGCGGCGGTGGATGCGCTGCCGGAAGGAGCGTTTCACACGTTGGATGAGGTTTCCACCGTAACGGTCGCGCTGGTTGGAGAGGCGCGTTTGCAAAGCGTTAGTTTTGCAAGTGTTCTAAACGGCGCTAATGCAGCGCTTTTAGGAGATGAAATTATCCAATTTACTACTGCCAACCTTGTTTCTCCTGGGCGATACGTATTAAGCGGGTTGCTGCGCGGAAGGCTTGGAACCGAATGGGCAATAGGCTCGCATGCTGTGGGTGAGCGTTTTGCGCTTCTTGATAGCCGGATAGAAAAGATCAGCATGAGCAGCGCGTTATTCGGGGCTCAGCGATTTTATAAAGGAGTATCAATAGGCATGAGCATGGATGCGGTGGAGAGCGTGGACTTCACCTATCGTGCATTGAGCCTAAAGCCCTATTCCCCGGTACATGTTAGCGCGACGCGGGACGGAAGCGGAAATGTGACTCTCAATTGGACACGCCGTAGCCGGGTTAATGCCGATTGGCGCGACAATGTGGATGCCGCGCTTGGTGAAAGTAGCGAGCAATATGAAGTCGATATTTTAGATGGCATTAATGTGGTGCGTACCCTTGGAGGGCTTAACGTTCCCGCTGCCACTTATAGCGCATCTGAGCAAACGGCTGATTTTGGCGCGCCGCAAAGCGCCATTTCCGTGCGCGTTTTTCAGCTTTCTTCTTTGGTTGGGCGTGGATACCCAGCGGAAGGTATATTTTAATCTAAACTTGAGGCAGTTATGGCAACCACTTCACATCTCGCGCTGACCCTGCTTGAGCAGTCGCAGGCGCAAAAAGAAATCACCGTCAATACGGCGTTAATGCGTATTGACGCAGTGCTTAACACCGGTGTTATTGATAAAGATCTAAGTTCTCCGCCGGCATCGCCTTTGGGTGGAGATGTTTATATTGTAGGCTCCAGCCCAACCGGGGATTGGACAGGAAAAGCAGGGCAGATTGCGTATTTCGATCAAATATGGCGGTTTATTATACCTAATCAGGGTATGACAATTTGGGTGGTGGATGAACACTTGCTCTATGTCTATCATGGTAGTGAGTGGATTAAAGTGGGCGGTGGCGCAAAGAGAAGCCTTTATATCCCGGCGTCTCAAATGCGCGCTTCCAATAGCGGCGGATGCGCCGCGTTAGCGGTTACTGCAACGGGCGCTAATCTTCCGGACGTTCAAAGTCTTGATTTCGATGCCACCACGGAAGAATCCGCACAATTTTCGCTGCGTATGCCAAGAAGTTGGGATAGAGGAAGCTGTGCCGTTGCATTTGAATGGAGCCACGCTGCTGCCTCGGGAACGTTCGGCGTGGTATGGGGTGTGCAAGGTGTTGCGCTTAGCGATGGAGATGGGATTGGCGCAGCCTTTGGTTCCGCCCAGGAAGTGACCGACACCGGAGGAAGCCCGGATACGCTCTATAAAACTGCGCAGAGCGCTGCGTTGAGCGTAAGCGGCAGCCCACAGCTTGAAGATACGCTGTGCTTCCGTATTTACCGCAAGGCAGCAAGCGGCAGCGACACGCTGACCATCGATGCGCGCTTGCATGGCGTCATGATTTCTTACAATGCAACGTCTGCCAGCGAGGAATAATGCCAAACGGTTTTTTCTTTCGTTTCGATAGGCGGGTGACGCTTACGTTTCTGATGGCGTTGATGATGCATATGTTCGCCCTGATCGTATGGGCGACGTATCTGGAGGCGCGGGTAGGGGCGTTGGAATCCCGCTCGCATGCGATTCCCGCTATTTCGGAAAGTTTAGCGCGGGTGGAAGAACGTATTGGGGCAGTGCATGAAGAAGTTGCGCATATACGCAGGCAATTGGAAAAATTTACCGATGCTGCAATCAAAAAACGTTAATGCCGTGTCGGCGCAAATTGGAAGCTGAATCCGGATGCAGACGCATATGTAGATACCCCCAGGCAGGGAGGGGGGTATTGGCGGCCGAAAGATCGCGGATGTC
>CAZRJZ010000176.1:0-374 GCA_964600465.1 uncultured Rickettsiales bacterium | reverse complement strand
GCACTCTTGCGTTTGCGTAGCGCAAGGCCATTTGACTATGCAGGCTGGGGTAGGAATAAGGGGCGCGGTCGAGCACTAATACCGGCACGCTGCATGCAATTTTCTGCCAGCGCCGCCAACGGTGGAAAGACGCCAAATTATCTGCGCCCATGAGCCAGATAAATCGTAGCTGAGGGAAGCGTTTTTGAAGGAGCGTGATCGTATCGGCCGTATAGCGCGTGCCGGATTCTTCTTCGAATCCACTGATTTTAATGCAGCGATGCTTTGCCGTGATCCTGCGCGCGTATTCAAGGCGCGCGCTGTAATCAATAAGATCTTTCTTTTGTTTAAGTGGATTATGCGGCGAAACCAGCCACCATACCTGCCGAAGCCCG